>NZ_JBEOPI010000009.1:0-140765 GCF_040309905.1 Shewanella sp. CAL98-MNA-CIBAN-0140 | reverse complement strand
GTGCCATTGAGCTCTCATTGACCGCCCCCTCTATTTAATTATTGGATGATTTTAAGGGGTGACAACAATCCTGACACAGGGGGCTGTGTCGCGCACGGTTAACCATTGTTGGCCGTTGTGGAGCGCATTGATGATTTGTATCTTGCCGCCTGCGGGAGTGTAACGCAGGGCGTTATCGACCAAGTTGTTGAGTATGCGGCGCATCAGTGCAGGGTCGGTATAGATTTGGCTGGCATGGTTGATGTCAAAATCTAACTGAACCCCGAGTTTTTTCGCTCGTGGGGTAAAGGTTTGTTCAATATCGCAAAGCAGTTCACTTAAGTTGACTTGTTGCAGTTGCGCATCGATTTGGCCATTTTCGAGGGCGGCTAATTCTAACAGTTGAGCCAGTAGCTGCTGTAAGGTTTGGCCTGAGTTTGCCGCGTATTGGATCAGTGCTTGGTCACGTTCGTTTTCGGGCAATATTAACCAAGTATCGATATAGCCTAATAGTGCAGTAAGCGGGGTTTTTAAGTCATGTGACAAATGCAGTAAAAAGTCGTGTTTGGCCTGTTGTTGGCGTTTAACTTGCTGTTGTTGCAATTGGATTTCTTGCAATAAATGATTGATATGATGGCTCAGCAGGCTTATTTCTAAGCTGCCACGATAGCGCTGGGGGAGTATCAGTTTGTCTGACATCGGGGTGTTTTTAAGTTCTGTTAAGTCTTGAGCGAGTTTTTGGATTGGGCGGGTAAAATAGCGCAGTAAAATTACAAATAGCACTAAAGCAAAAATGATCCAAAATCCAATAGTGGCGCCCCAGATTTTAGGTTGGTTTTCGGCATTTATGAGTGTTTGCCAACTGTCATAATCTTCACCGCCAATGATGACATACAAATAACCACTGTGCAGTCCATCTTCGGTGATGAGTTTACTGGCGGAAAAAATCTTGTGGGTATCTTCGCTGCGCGGATCTGTGCCAAGTACTGGCAGGTTGTCGCCATTTAAAAACTGTTGAATGATTGCAGTATCGACCCGGTGAATTTTAATTTTTTCTTCTTTGGCGTCATAGGCTATCACTTTGCCATCTGGGTCTAAGGTGTAAATTTCAAAGCTTGGACCTAACAGCATAAAATCATGAAAGGCTTCTTTAAGCGCGGCGTCTGACGTTATCCCTTGTGATAGTAAAGGGTTGATGTGTGCCATGTGTTCAGCAAGTTGTAGATGCAGTGATTGCTGAATTTGGTTACGGTTAAATTCATGGTTAAGTTGCAACCATTGCCATAACGCTACAAACAGTAATAACACTATTATCGTTGATGCTAAAAACAATCGATTAAATAAACGATTCATTAGTGGGCTTGCACCTCTGGTGGTGAAAATTTGTAGCCTACGCCCCACACTGTTTTGACGAGATCATGTTCAGGTGAGCACACAGAAAGCTTATTGCGTAAGCGATTAATATGGCTGTTTACTGTGTGCTCATAGCCGTCGTAGTGATAACCCCATACCGCTTCTAACAATTGCATGCGGCTAAAGACTTGTTGCGGGTGTTTGGCTAAAAAAAGCAGTAAATCAAACTCGCGGGCGGTGAGGGTTAATGCTTTATTAAACGCGGTGACTTCACGGGTACTGGCGTTAATGGTTACACTGTTAAATTCAATTTGTTGGGTTTGTTCATGTTGGGCTTTACCGCGTCTTAATAGTGCTTTTACCCGTGCCCGCAGCTCTAATACGCTAAAGGGTTTGACCAGGTAATCATCTGCTCCTGCTTCAAGGCCCAGTACCACATCTGCTTCTGAATCTTTGGCGGTTAATAGCATCAACGGGACTTCCTTACCGGCTTGGCGTAGTTGCTCACACAATATAATGCCATCACCATCGGGGAGCATGCGATCCATTAAAATGAGGTCGAGTTTTTTATGTTCGATAATGTGCATGGCTTGCTTCAAGGTGGTGGCGTGATCGACGCTGTAGTTGAGTGTTTTGAGGTTAAGTATGATTAACTTAGCCAAGTCTTGTTCGTCTTCTACTAACAAAATATGTTGCGGACAAACATGGCCATTATGTTTCGCGGTTCCATTCATGGTGACTTCCTCAAAGCAAATCCAGTAATTGCATTAATACTTAGACCCGCTTTGAGGAGAATAAATTTCAATGTGGTTGAAATTCATTCAGTCGATACGACCGATTAAGATTATTCAGTACGCATAATGGTGACGGCTAATACCGGGTTATCAAAACGATGCGATGCCCCCAGTACTGAATCGGCTAAGCCATCGTACATTGAAATAACACCAGGATGAATATGGACAAAGTCGACATCATCACGGCTGGCGTTAAAACCTTCGCCGCCATCAGCAGGACCTGGCATAGTGCCTTTGGCTTCACTGTTGGCTTCAGTGCCAGCATCATAAGCCATAAACTTCATCGCGGTTGTTGCATCCACTTCCATACCGGCAATGGTGTAATTATTAATACCGGTAAAGGCATCGTTAGTGTTAACCAACATGGTGGCCAAACTAATGCTCGCTACGTCGGCTTCATCTAAAGTCAGCGTCAGCGTTTCTGACATGCCAGGCATTAATAAACCGGTGCCGTTAACGCTGCTTTCGATCACGCTTAGTGCAGCTATGTCGGCAGTATCACCAGCTTCAGCCATTTTCTCGAGTGCTTCGCTAGCCATTTCACCGGCGTTCCATAACATGGCATCACTAGCATGAGAGGCCAGAATAACCGGCGACATTGGTTGGTTAGCCGTCAGGTTAGTCACGGTCACAGTGAAGGTTTGCATCACTGGAGCTGGCGGGGTGACAACAACAGTATCATCATCGTCATCACCACAGGCAGTAAGCAGTGTTGCAGCAGCCAGCATGGCGATTAAGCTGGGCTTAAGTGTAAAGTCAGTGCGTTTCATGGGCTACCTCCTTATTTTACTGTCACCACAACTTTGGCTACAGGGTTCAACCAGCGATGAACGCGACTGTCTAGGTCACTCATACCGCCAGCAGGGTCCATGTCACCTAAAATGCCAGGGTGAGTATGCACATTGATGTTGTCAGAATTGTCCATCACGCCAGTGCCATTGGCTCCACCGTCACCACTAGGTGCCGCAGGAATACCCGGTACGCCTGACATGCCGCCGCCATTAATGATTTCATCATTGGCTTCTGTGCCCGCATCATAAGCATTGACATACATAGTGTACGTACCCGCTTCGGTAGGGATTTCCCAAGCATCTAAGCCCATAAAGGCATCGTTAGTGGGCAACACCATGGCTACGATAGATAAATGGGTGTTGTCGCCAGTATCAAGCATTACGTCACTGACATTGGCGCCAGCAGCAAGCAAACCCATTGCCGGGTTAGCTGATGTCACACCTGCATTACCGGTTACAGCAGCATCTAAGTCGCCAATATCACCGCCTTCAGCCATTTTTTGTAATGCTGCAGAGGCTTGGGTACCGACTTGAAACAAATGGCTGTCAGCGTCGTGGGCTGCAATTAACAGTGGGGTGAAGTGATTTCCGTGAGTTAAGTTTGTCACGCTAACTTCAATGTCAGCAGCGAACGTGGGTAGGCTGAATAATCCAGCAGCCATAAGACTTGCAGTCACTAGTGTACGTTTCATAACCGAGCTCCTTTGTTTAATTGCAACCAGTATGAACAAAGGATCTCACCTACTTATCGCCAAATTATCACAAAAGGTTAACATCGTTAACTTACCGATAATGACGTGTGATATGGTGTGCTAAAACCAACAATAGCTCATATCCACTAATGTTAAGCGTGGCGTTAACAGCTGAAGAAAATAGGTTAACAATGATTAGACAACTGACTGCCGCCGACTTTGATGCAGTGATAGCCTTGGGGGAAATAGTTCACGGCAGTGGTTATATGGATATCGCTGAACTGACAGCTATTTATCACAAAGGCATTAAAAATGGCATTAATGCCAATTTTGTCGCGCTTGAAAATGAGCAACTTATCGGCTTTCGGTTAACCTATGCTGCAGGACAATGGCCGCAAGACCAATGGTGTTCGGTGGATAAGTGGGGTGTTGATTTTGACGATGTGTGTTATTTCAAATCAAACACTATTGCTGAATCTGGCCGAGGCCAAGGGCTTGGTGGTAAATTATTAGCGGCGTCTAAAGCGGCAGTTATTGCTCAGGGTGCTAAGGCTGGCGTGAGCCATTTATGGCAGCAAAGCCCTAACAATGCCGCGGTACGCTATTTTACTAAGGCGGGCGGGCAGTTAATTGCGCAACACCCACAGCGCTGGCATCAACGTTATATGGGCGAAGATTATATCTGTGTATTGTGTGGTGAAGATTGCCACTGTGTTGCCTGTGAAATGCTACTGGTTTTTTAACGACATTCTAGGGTCTGTTGATCTTTGCTGGTTGAATTTTGTTCGAGATAAAAACGTTTTAATCGAGGCGAGTGGATTGCTGCCTAGCAATCTAAGCTACTTTTACTTAACGAAGAGTGACTCAACAAAGAGTAAAATGTTTTTAGCCGAACCCTACGGGCAGCGTTTGTTGGTCATTTTTACTGCGTTATCGACTTTTTGTGTAGAATAACTACACCACAAAGTCTCTGCCTTGTACAAATGAACAACAATTCGCTGCAAAACCAACCTTGAAAGATCAACAGACCCTAATAATCAATAATAACAAGAAGATGAATATGTACGATCCGCTGATTAACACCCATCCCAACAATCAAACGTTTGCTCCTAGCTATTGGGCGAGCACCCAAGCATTACCCGCACCAACAGCTGCATTGTCTGGCCGCCAACAAACCGATGTGGCTATTGTCGGCGGTGGCTACACCGGCTTGTTAACCGCATACTATTTAGCCACCGAGTTTAATATTGATTGTCAGGTGTTAGAGGCTAATCAGGTGGGGTTTGGTGCTAGCGCTCGCAATGCCGGTTTTGTGTTAAAAGGTTCGGGTCGTTTAGGTTATGCGGCCATGACTCAGCGCTGGGACTTAGCCACCACCAAAGGTATTTTTGATGAATTCACCCAAGCGGTCGCCCGAGTTGATGGGTTAATCAAACAACATAATATCGCCTGTGAGCCTCAAGAAACGGGATATTTAAAAGTGGCGCATAATCCCAAGGCGCTGGTGTCACTGCAAAACGCCGCTAACTATATTCAACAACATTTAGCCGACAGCCAAGACTCAGGTGCTGAATTTATCTCAAGCCAAGACTTTCGGGCGCAGTATTTAGATCATCATCAAGCCTATGGTGCTCTGCGCTTAAAAGATGGCTTTGGCTTAAATCCGCTTAAATTACTACTGGGTTATAAGTCGATGGTACAAAACCAAGGCGTGACGATTTCTGAGCAATCGTGTGTAGTAGATTGGATTGAGGAGGGCGGCAAGCACCGTTTAATCACCGATAAAGGCGAGCTGACTGCCAACAAGGTGATTATGGCGGGTAACGCTTATACCCCCAAACGTTTTAATCAAGGTGTAGACGATAAGTTTTTACCGATATTAAGCAATGTCATTGTAACTGAACCATTGAGTGAGCAAGAAAGCGTGGCAGCCGGTTTGCATACTCATCAGGTGACCATGGATACCCGCATTTTAAAATACTATTACCGATTATTACCCGACAACCGCTTGTTGTTTGGTGGTCGCGGCGCGGTATGGGGTAAAGATGCAGATAAGCCTATTTACGCTGAGCGCTTAAAGATGGCGTTAAATAAGTGTTTCCCCAGCTTAACGAGTAAAGCGATTGCCTATAACTGGACCGGATGGATTGCTGCGGCAATGGATGATATGCCTCATGTGTACAGCAAAGGGGGCGTGGGTTATAGCTTAGGATATTGCGGTGCTGGAGTGTCTTTTAGTAGCCAAGCGGCGTTTCGTTTAGCGCAAAGTATTGCCGGTGAAACCTTACCTAACCTGCCTTTATATCAACAACCGCTACCCCAATTTCCCTTTACCCAAGCAAGGCGCCTTGGGCAATGGGGTTACTATCATTATGGTTGGTTAAAAGACCGCTTTGGTTAACCGACCACTTCTTAGTTAACCGACCACTTCTTAGTTAACCGACTACTTTTTAGTTAACCGACTACTTCGCCAGTGCTGATCCTAGTTTCGTCTAATGGCTCAATTTTAAAATTAAAATAGGCATAAGAGGCACTGATAAGAGGACAGACTAAGTTAAAGAAGGCGTACGGCAGGTAAGCTATTGTAGCGACGCCAAGCGTACTGGCCATAAAGGCACCACAGGTATTCCACGGAACCAGTGGACTAGTCACTGTGGCTGAGTCTTCTAAGGTGCGGCTTAAATTAACCGCCGCCAACTTACGGCGAGTGTACTCTACTTTTAGCATTCTACCGGGCAGCACGATGGCAATATATTGATCGGCAGTAATAATATTAGCGCCAATACATACCCCAAGGGTGGTAATGATCAAGCTGGTGGTCCCTGTCACCACGGTAAGAATACTTTCTAAAATACGGTTTAATAACCCAGTGACTTCCATCACGCCGCCAAAGGCCATTGCACAAAGAATTAGCCACACAGTGGTCACCATGCTGCTCATGCCGCCGCGGCTTAATAAATTATCTAATACTTCATCACCGGTATTGGCCACATAACCGTCAAACATGGCAATCCATAAGCCTTTTACCAACGCCACCATCGGCAATAGGGTGTCGTCATGGACAAAATCAATGACGTTATCAAACTGAAATAATGCCGCGCAAACTGCGCCAGCCAAGGTGCCTAGTATTACCGTTGGGAATGCTGGCATTCTGCGGTTAGCTAAGTACAACACCACTAACAACGGGATCAGCAAATGTATTCCTGGATTGTAGGTCTTATCCAATAAAGCCAAAGTATCTACGAGTTGATTTTCAATGGGCGCAGCGTCTGCGGTAAGACCTAAAAAGATAAATCCAATGAGGGCAATAATAATGCTCGGTACCGTGGTCCAGGTCATGTGGCGGATATGGCTAAAAATATCAGTGCCCGCGACTGCGGGTGCAAGGTTGGTGGTATCAGACATTGGCGACATTTTGTCACCAAAATAAGCGCCACTGATGATAGCGCCCGCGGTGATATTGACGTCTAACCCCATGGCAGAGGAAATACCCACTAAGGCAATACCCAATGTACCGGCCACCGTCCAAGAGCTACCAATACTAAGTGCGACAACGGCGCATAATAAGCAGCAAGCAGCATAAAAATAGTCTGGGTTAAGAATTTGCATACCGTAATAAATCATCGTCGGCACTGTACCGGCTAAAATCCACGTACCAATCAGTGAACCCACACTAAATAAAATTAATAATGCGCCAGTGGCAACCCCAATACTTTTGACGATACCGCGTTCCATTTGGTTCCAGCTATAACCATTTTTATAACCGATAATCATCGCAATACACGCCGCTAACACTAATGCGATTTGGTTCGCGCCAGATGAGCTGTCTGACGAAAATAGATAAACCGCCGCTGCAAGCATAATAATAAGGGAAAAAACGGGGATAAGAGCATCAAGCAAGCTGGGTTGCTTGTGCTCGGGAGGAGACGGGTTAGATGGCGCCGCTTGAGACATATTACTTCCTTTGTTGTTATTATTTTTGACCAATATCTCATTCGTGTGAGCTGGCTAAGTGTTATTGTAATAAGTTAGCAACTTATTTGTAACAAGGTTATATCCTGACATAAAAACCCGCCACAAGTCGAAGATTATTAGGCTTGAGTAATATTTTTTTGCCAGAGATATTGTTGCCATTATTGAGCGATGTGCTTGGTTAATTACTTTATGTGGCTAAATATGCTAATTGGCTGCTAGGGTTTGCATAAGTATTTGAGTTTGTTGTCTGGTGATACTAACATCTACTTTTATCTTTACTGCATTTTTTGATGTTATTTCTGTGATTATCTCAACAGAAAAAATCATTATCGACTGACATTTGTTGGCCTATTGGGTCACTCAAGCTCCTTTCTATCACCATCCCCTTGTTACAATACCATCATCAAGTTGAGACTAAGTCTGCTAGTTTTTCCATACTGTCATTTAAGTTATATCGTTGAAAAGTTATTGATGATGAGGGTTTATGACACCTGCTATAGCGTTACCCGCTTTTTAAGCCTATAGGCAAATGAATAAAAACAAAGTAAGCATGATAGTTGACCGCCAAGATCGCAAAAAAATAGACCGCACAGGCCCGTTGCCAACGGATTGGTAGAAAAGATATATCAAGGTCAAATGCTTGATCTTGATGTGTATGATTATAGACAAGAGACAAGAGACAAGAGACAAGAGACAAGGTAATAAAACTAGGCTTGAAGGCGATGGGCTTGATTATCTTTTTGGCTAAAGAATTCCTGAGAATTGAACATAGGATTATTCAGATTAAAACTGATGCTCGCGAGATCCTTGATGTTTTAGGTCTATACCAAGGTTTATAACAGCAAGGCTCCCGCAGAGTGCTTACTTTGGCGTGGTATTATTTAAGTGTTTTACAATAGCGTTTTCCGCATCTGACTTATCAGCTTTATCTTTGCTTGGGGTAATATGAGCCATAGCATTATGGCCGGTCATATCTTCTGCGATATGTAACCAATCAGGATGCCAATAGAAAGAGGTACCTGATACCGTGTTCCAATTATGAACCCCTGACTTTTCACCTTCATAAATCAGGTCGCTGGTAGAGTATTTCATTTTATCCTCCAAAAATAATCAATTTTTACATCATGTTAGTCTCAACCATCATATTTGATCGCAGTGACTATAGATTATAGGATGCGCCATGGATGAAGGTATTTTTGTGATGCGTATCACAAAATAATTGATTATTGAATACTAATGAAGCATCTATAATTATAACGGCACGTTATTTGGTATCAGACAAAACTCAATCAGTTTACGCGTTGGCGTTAATGGAATCGATTGCCGCTTCTCTTATCCCTGTTGAGATTAATAAGCCTTGATTTGAAAGTATTCACCACTTTGTATTGATGACTCATTTATGGGACATGCAATAAAAAACCCTGCGTTGTTCACAGGGCTGATTTGGGGTATTGCAGATGAGCGCTTATCAGTTTATGCGTTTTCACGTGCGATTGCGCGATAGGCAATATCGGTGCGAAAGTACACATCATCCCAATGGATGGTATCGACTAACGCATAAGCCGCTTGTTGCGCTTCTGTCACTGTGTTTCCTAATGCGGTGGCACATAAAACGCGGCCACCGTTAGTGACAACATGGCCATCTTTGATGCGAGTACCAGCATGGAATACTTTAGCGTGAGTATCGCCAAGGGTTAACCCGTCAATCACATCGCCTTTGTTATAAGCGTCAGGATAACCACCGGCTGCCATGACGACACCAACTGCAGCGCGAGGGTCAAACTCTGCGGTGACTTGGTCTAATTCACCACGGGTCGCGGCTAAGCAAAGCTCAACAATATCAGACTGTAAACGCATCATGATCGGTTGGGTTTCTGGGTCACCAAAGCGGCAGTTATATTCAAGTACTTTAGCGCTACCATCAGGCGAAATCATCAGCCCAGCGTATAAGAAACCGGTGTAAACGTTACCTTCTGCTGCCATACCGTCTATCGTTGGGCGGATAACATTGGCGATAGTCCAATCGTGAACGGCTTGGGTGACGACAGGCGCGGGAGAGTATGCGCCCATTCCGCCAGTATTCGGGCCTTGGTCAGCATTATCGCGGGCTTTATGGTCTTGGCTGGTGGCCATAGCAAGAATGTTTTTGCCGTCTACCATGACGATAAAACTGGCTTCTTCGCCGGATAAAAACTCTTCAATCACTACGCGTGAACCGGCATCACCAAACTTATTGCCCGCAAGCATATCGTCAATGGCTTCATTGGCTTGGGTTTGGTCAGCTGCGATGATCACCCCTTTACCAGCCGCTAAACCGTCGGCTTTAATGACGATAGGAAAACCGGTTTTAGTCGTGAGTTCAGTAACGTAAGCTTTTGCTGGCGCAATATCAGTGAAGTTTGAATACGCTGCCGTTGGAATATGATGACGAGCTAAAAAATCTTTAGTGAACGCTTTTGAAGATTCAAGCTGCGCCGCGCCTTTTGTTGGACCAAAAATAGCTAAACCAGCCGCATTAAAGGCATCGACTACGCCTAACGCTAATGGCACTTCAGGGCCGACAATCGTAATCGCAATGGCATTGTCTTTGGCAAATGCAACCAATTCGTCAATTTGCTCAACATCAATGGCAAGGTTTTCTAATTTGGGTTCTAAGGCTGTGCCGGCATTACCTGGAGCAACAAATACAGTGTCAACTTGTGCTGATTGGGCTGCTTTCCACGCCAACGCATGTTCACGTCCGCCGCCGCCAATAACAAGTACTCTCATTTTTAATCCTTTTATCGCTGCGTTATTGTGTCAATTTCTGCTTCAAGCATGCTCACCTATACTGATAAGCTGCATGTGCTTTCATTGAACCAGAAAAAATGGCTATGCTCTCATTCGTTTAACACAAAATGTAAACAGTATCGCTTGTCATATCGTTGGCAAACATCATTTAGCTAAAAGCACGATAGAAAAGCGATACCCATATTTGATATCAGAGTTTATTAATGACGGAAGTGACGCATGCCAGTCAATACCATCGCCATACCATGCTCGTCGGCAGCAGCGATGATTTCTTCATCACGAATTGAGCCACCTGGTTGGATGATACAGCTAATACCTGCAGCCGCGGCTGCATCGATACCATCACGGAAGGGGAAGAAGGCATCAGATGCCATTACTGAATTTTCAACCACTAGGCCTTCATCTGCGGCTTTAATACCCGCTATTTTGGCTGAGTAAACGCGGCTCATTTGGCCTGCGCCCACACCTATGGTCATACCGTCTTTGGCGTAAACAATGGCGTTAGATTTAACAAACTTGGCCACTTTCCAGCAGAACATTAAGTCTTTTAGTTCGCTTGCAGTCGGTTGACGCTTAGACACCACTTTAACGTCGGCTAAGTTCACCATGCCTTGGTCGCGGTCTTGCACTAACAATCCACCGTTAACGCGCTTGTAGTCTAAGCTGGTTGTCTTAGTATTCCACTGGCCACATTCAAGTAATCGCACATTAGCTTTAGCGGCAATGATGTCGCGCGCGGCTTGGCTCACTTTAGGGGCGATGATCACTTCAACAAACTGACGGTCAACAATGGCTTGCGCTGTGTCTGCGTCTAATTCTTGGTTAAAGGCGATGATGCCACCAAACGCTGAGGTTGGGTCGGTTTTAAATGCACGATTATAGGCTTCTAACAGGTTAGCACCTAATGCTACACCACAAGGGTTAGCATGTTTAACGATAACGCACGCAGGGCCTTCAAACTCTTTTACGCATTCAAGGGCAGAATCTGTGTCAGCAATATTATTGTAAGACAGTGCCTTGCCTTGTAACTGAATTGCGCTAGCAACAGAGGCTTCATCTATATTGGTGTTTACATAAAAAGCTGCTTTCTGGTGACTATTTTCACCGTAGCGTAAGTCTTGCTTCTTAACAAACTGAGAATTAAACGTGCGTGGAAACGTTGAATCATCATGGCATTCATCGGTGCTGTGTGCGGGAACCATAGTGCCGAAGTAATTGGCTATCATACCGTCATAAGCGGCGGTGTGTTCAAAGGCGGCAATGGCTAAGTCAAAACGCGTTGCTAATGTTGTGCTGCCATTGTTAGCTTGCATTTCAGTGATCACACGGGGGTAATCTTTGGCATTGACCACTATGGTGGTGTCTTTGTGGTTTTTAGCGGTTGAGCGAACCATTGTTGGGCCGCCAATGTCGATGTTTTCGACCGCGTCCGCTAAGGTGCAACCTGGCTTATCAACGGTTTCTGCGAATGGGTATAAGTTAACCACAACTAAATCAATAGGCTTAATAGCGTTTTGTTCCATGACGATTTCGTCAATGCCGCGACGGGCTAAAATGCCGCCGTGAATTTTTGGGTGCAGTGTTTTAACACGACCATCCATAATTTCTGGGTGACCTGTGTAGTCAGAAACTTCAATGACCGGAATGTTATTGGCCGCAAGTAATTTTGCAGTACCACCCGTAGACAGGAGTTCAACACCTTGTGCATGCAGCGCTTGTGCAAACTCAAGGATCCCAGTTTTATCTGATACGCTTAATAGCGCGCGACGAATTGGTCTGACATTATTCATTTAGGTACAGGGTCCACTAGTTTGATTTAAAGGATCTTTCGTAAAATAGAATCATCAAAAAGTCTGCTTTACCAAAGTCCCTCACCGTGAATTCTTATTGTGGTTACACCTTCTAGGTTATCTGTATCGTGATCAGGCGGGCGTATTTTATCGTAAAGAGCTTCTATTAGGTGTTTTTTCTGTGTAATTTCACAATATTGAAATAAGAACAAAGATACGTAAGAATAATCATTCAAAAACCCTTGACCTTGGATTAAACTCTAAGGTTTATACTTACGTTAATTATGCAATCAATGGCTGAACATATTATGTATCGAATAGGCGAACTTTCTGCCTTGTATGACATTAAGGCTGACACATTACGGTTTTACGAAAAGCACGGTTTGCTGTCGCCATCAAGCCGGTCTGATGCTGGATATCGATTGTATAACCATAGCGATTCCGAGCAACTTAAATTTATTTTACGAGCCAAAGCCGTCGGTTTTTCGCTCAATGACATTGCAGAATTATTGTCTATCGAAGTCGATAAAACCAACCGCGCTTGTGCTGATGTTAAAGGCTTAGTGGATACCAAGCTTGAGCAAGTGGAAGCCAAATTAGCCGAGTTACAGCATTTTGCAACCTCACTAAAAAGTTTATCAAATACTTGCTGTGGTGGCCATGATAGTGCCGAACATTGCTCAATACTCGAAGCGTTAGAGTCCTCTGATAAAGACATTATTGCTGAAAAAGAACATCATCACTTTGCCCAATCAGGTCGTAAGGATTAACAATGTTATTGACCAATTTTATCCACTTATTTTTAGAATCAGCGCCTTGGTTGTTACTTGGTTTGGTGCTTGCTGGGTTGTTAAAGGTATTTGTGCCAATGGCATGGATGCAAAAGCAACTTGGTGGACACGGGATTAAAACCGTTGTAAAAGCAGCATTATTAGGTGCGCCTTTACCTTTGTGTTCGTGTGGCGTCATTCCCGCAGCGGTGGGTTTGCGTCGTTCTGGCGCTTCAAAAGCCGCGACCACCTCTTTTTTAGTGTCAACCCCAGAAACCGGGGTTGATTCGATAACCGTATCTTATGTGCTACTTGGGCCTTTTATGGCCATTGTGCGACCTATTGCAGCCATTACCAGTGCAATTGTGGCCGGTTTATTAGTGGGTCGTGATGACGATGATGGTATTGCCGCGTCAGCTTCATCTAACGGAACAGCATCCAATGATTCACCTGCTAGTGCCAAGCCTGTTTCGTCATGCTGTGGATCTAAATCACCAACTACATCTGAATCAACATCACCATCTAAAACAACCACTAGCACAATGCAAAATGCCAGTGTAAAAATGACTGCGATTAAATCCGAAGCAGTTATGCCAAAGTCGCTCTTGACTCCAATGGCGCCAGCTCGTCCACTTGCTGGCAATGTGACAGGAGCAAAGCAAAGTAGTTGTTGCGGTAGTAAAGCCGCTGACCAGGCCGCAGAACCTAAACCTGCTGGAACGTGTTGCAGCACTAAACAAAAAGCTGAACCGAGTGTTGAAACTATTAAATCAAGCTGTTGCAGTAGTAAAACCGTGTCACAAGTTGACACTGCACCAGCAAGCAGTTGTTGCGCATCAACAGCAAGCCAACCACCTAGCGAAAGCGCCGATGAAGCCAGCTGCTGCGCATCGACTCAAGACATAGCAACGCAGTTGAAGCAAAATAGCGTGTTCAGTCGAGTCTTGTCTGGGCTGCATTATGCGGCCACCGATTTAGTCAGAGACACTACCTTGTGGTTACTGGTGGGATTATTTTTTGCGGCGCTAGTACAGACTTACGTGCCTGCTGACTTTTTAGTTAAATGGGGCGATGGTATTTTAGCCATGCTAGTGATGGTATTAGTGTCGATCCCAATGTATATCTGCGCCACCGCCTCAACACCTATTGCTGCTGGTCTACTATTAGCAGGGGTGTCTCCAGGTGCCGTATTGGTGTTTATGATGGCAGGGCCGGCAACTAATATTGCGACCTTAGGTGTGGTAACCAAGGAGTTAGGTAAACGGGCATTATTTGGCTATTTAGGCGGGGTGATTGGCGTCTCTTTGGTATTTGGAGTACTCGTTAATTATCTTGTTGCCACCTTTGGCTTTGAAGTTATGCCGCAAATTGGTGAAGAACACGCTTTATTACCAGAAGGTGTTGTCGCTGTGGCTGGGATTGTACTTGCGGTGTTAATGGCAAAAGTGTTGTGGGATAAGATCCCTAAAGGCAATAAAGAGAAAAGCTGTTGTTCATAATCAGTTAATCTCAATCGGTTTGCCAACATGAGTTAACCAAAATCAGAAAGCCAGTGATAACGTCACTGGCTTTTTTAGTGAGCGAACCTTAACCTAACAATGTGGGGGGAATTGAATCTCGACGATTTAACAGCGCTCAGGTAGTGGCTAATGACTACGATGCGACCATGCTACGAAGGGGGGAGGGATTTATTCTATTCCATTTGGGCAAGATAGTATCGAGACCTATAGTTTCCATACTTATGACATCAACAAATCTGTTTGGCAGTTTAAAGTGGCAGTGAAGTACAAGTGTTAATGTCGGTGAAATAAGCTACTAACATAAGCTACTAACAAAAATACCGAGCCATTGGTTCGGTATTTTTATGTTGCTGATAATATTTGTACATGAAGCTTTTTATAAGCAAATAGGGATTATAAAAAAGCGACTCGCAAAATAGCCTGTAACAACCGCTATTTACACGTAAAACCAGTTACAGGTTATTTGATTTTACTGGCAAAATTTTCAGGTTCATTTTTAGCGTGCTTAACCGCGCGTTTTTCTTTTAATGACAATGCCGGTTTTTTCTTCGCTTCTTTTGAATTATTACGTTCTTTGCTCATTGGTATGACTCCTAGTACGCATCATGCGTGACTAATAAATAGTAATTTCTGTGCCAGTATCGAATGTGCCTATTAATCAGTCACCAGATACTCACTTAGCCTTTTAACAATTTACTGAACCAAACTTAACATTGATATTGCAAATAATTGTGTGAAAGAACTTACCTCTATAATCGAAATTAATCACCTAGTAAGTTGATATTAGCACCTAGCCAGTTAAAAATAGCTATATATCCTATAGATTATTTTGTGCTAAAAATGCCATCTTTAATTATGATTGTTTTGCAGGACAAAATCGGGAATTTCAAGTACACCCTCACCCCAGCGTTCAAATAAGGCCGCATATAAAAATTCAACGAAAACGCGGTATTTACGCGGCAGATAAACACGCTGTGGGAAGCTGAGTGTGACCTTGGTTTGCATCATCGGGAAATCTTCTAATATCGGGATCAGTTGTTGACTATCGATGGCTTCTTGCGCAATAAAAACCGGCACTGCAGTGATCCCTAAGCCTTCAATTGCCGCTTCGCGGGCAAAGGTGACATTATTAACCTTTAGCTGTGCTGGAGGATCGAGTTCGACCCATTGGTTACCATCAAAAATCCGCCAACTACCATCAATGTGGGCAGACTGTAATTTAATCGCGGTGTGGTTCATTAAATCTTGCGGTTGTTGTGGTGTGCCATGACGCTTGAGATAATTTGGGCTTGCCATTAAGAGTCTACTGGCGGTGACGAGTGCGTAACTTTGCAGCTTAGGGTCGTGCTGTTCGGTAATTTGAAAGAGAAAATCGACGCCTTCTTCTATCACATCCACTTTCCGATTAGTGAGTTCTGCATCAATGGTGATACTAGGATAAGTCGCCAGAAACTGCGCAAGAATACGACCTAGATATAATTGACCGAGCTCGATAGGGCAAATCACTTTTAAGTTGCCTTTAATCTCTTGCTGGCTGGCGCTGAGGAGATCTTCGGCATTTTGTAAATCTTGCAGAATTTTACTGATGCGATGGTAATAACTCGAACCTGCTTCAGTCAGTTTTAATGATCTTGTGGTGCGAAACAGTAGTTGCACCCCGGCATCAACTTCAAGTTCAGCAACCTTGCGACTCACAGTGGCTTTGGTTATTCCCAGGGCTTTGGCTGCACCGGTAAAACTGCCTTGTTCTACTACTTGGGAGAAAATTTGAACGCGATTGAGGTCCATATTGTTACACCTGTGAAACAGTGGGTTGAATTTTTACTATCTAATAAACTAAAGGAAACAGTAGTAAACTAGAGCAGAATAAATTAGGAGTCAAACATGTCTATCAATAAGCGGTTAGTGTTAGTGCCAAGTATTATCGCTGTGTTAGTTGTCGCAGGTGTTTATTGGTGGTTACAAGTTCGATTTATCGAGTCAACGGATAATGCCTATGTTGAGGCGGATATTTCTAATATTAGTGTCAAAGTGCCAGGTTATATTGTCCAGTCTGCGGTGGTTGACAATCAACATGTCAGCAAAGGTGAGCTACTGGCTCAACTTGAAGACAGCCAATTTGTGGCCAAGCTAGCCCAAGGTAAGGCGGTGTTAGCCAGCTCGCAAGCTAACCTACAAACCTTAGCGGCGAAAGTTGACTTGCAGCAAGCGTTAATTAATCAAGCTAAGGCTGCTGTAGTGGCCTCACAATCTGAGCAATTAATTGCCCAGCAACAATTACAACGTTCACAGAAATTAAAAGTCAGTAATTACAGTTCACAAAATGATGTTGACCAACTGCAGGCGGGTTTCGACTCTGCATCGGCGCATGTTGATGAAGCGCAAGCTGCGTTAGTCGCTAAACAACGTGAGTTATCGGTGTTGAATGCTCAGTTATTGCAAGTGCAAGCGGATGTAGAACAGGCTATGGCCAGTGTCGAGTTAGCTAATATTCAACTGGTCGATACGCGCGTTACTGCGCCATTTTCAGGGATTATAGGTAAGCGCGGTGCAATGGTCGGTCAGTATGTTCAGCCTGGTCAAGCATTGTTTAGCTTAGTGCCAGATACCCAAGTATGGATAACGGCTAACTTTAAAGAAACTCAAATTGAGCACATGCAAGCAGGACAAACCGTTAAGGTAAGTTTAGATGCCTATCCTGATGATGAGTTCAGCGGATTCATCGACAGTTTGGCACCCGCATCGGGTTCTAAATTTAGCTTGTTACCCACTGAAAATGCTACCGGTAATTTTACTAAGATTGTCCAGCGTATTTCGGTGCGCATTCGTCTTGAGCATGATCAACCGTCATTCGCTATAGGGCGTATTCTACCTGGTTTGAGTGCGGTGGTTGAAGTCGATACAGAGTCTGCAGCACAATCACATGCACTTGCTAAGGCGCTGGTTGGCCAAGCTATATCTGCGACTGCAGGGCATTGATATGAGCCAATCAGCTTTTGAGGTCAATACTTCTGAAGTCAGTCCTGTGAGTACAGTGGATAACAAACCGATAGGTTATCAGCGTGGTAGTTTGCGATCTTGGGTGGCCGTTGCTGGTGGATTAATTGGCGCATTTATGGCGATTTTGGATATTCAAATCACCAATGCGTCGATGAAAGAAATTCAAGGCAGTTTAGGGGCCACTTTAGAGGAAGGTAGCTGGATTGCTACCGCTTATTTAGTGGCGGAGATGATCGCCATTCCGCTGTCGGGTTGGCTGAGCACTGGGTTATCGACTCGTCGCTATTTACTGTGGACTACCGCTGCGTTTATTGTCGCTTCTATATTATGTTCCTTCTCTTGGAACCTCGAAGCTATGATTGCTTTTCGCGCTTTACAGGGCTTTTTTGGCGGGGCATTAATTCCGTTAGCATTTCGACTCATTCTTGAGTATTTACCCGATAATAAGCGTGCTATAGGCATGGCGCTATTTGGGGTGACAGCCACATTTGCGCCCTCCATCGGGCCGACGTTGGGTGGTTGGTTAACTGAACAATTTAGCTGGCATTATTTATTCTATATCAATGTCCCGCCAGGTTTATTAGTGATGGCGATGTTAGCTTATGGTTTAGAGCGAAAACCGATTATTTGGGATAAGTTAAAAAACGCAGATTATGCTGGCATTGTGACCATGGCATTGGGTATGGGCTGCCTAGAAGTTGTTTTAGAAGAAGGCAATCGTAAAGACTGGTTTGGATCTGATCTTATTCGTAATCTCGCTATTATTGCAGCGGTTAATATCAGTTTATTTATTTGGATCCAGCTGCGTAAAGCGCAACCATTAGTTAATATTCGTCTTCTTGCTCAGCGAGACTTTGCCTTATCGACTGTGGCGTACTTTTTACTGGGTATGGCGCTATTTGGGGCGATTTACATGATCCCCCTGTATCTATCACAAATTCATGATTACACCCCGTTAGAAATAGGTGAAGTGATTATGTGGATGGGCTTCCCACAGCTGTTGGTGCTGCCATTAGTGCCAAAATTAATGCAAAAATTTGATCCGCGTTATTTAGCGGCGTTTGGGTTTGCTTTATTTGCGACCAGTTATTATATGAATAGCCATATGACTATTGATTATGCTGGCGATCAGATGATTGCCTCGCAAATAGTGCGAGCTATAGGCCAACCGTTTATTTTGGTACCTATTAGTATTTTGGCGACAATGCATCTTCAAGCACATGAAAATGCCTCGGCATCGACGGTGCTCAATGTGATGCGTAACTTAGGCGGGGCGTTTGGTATTGCGTTGGTAGCAACCTTAACCGATAACCTCGCAAGGGTTCATTTAGCGCATATTAAAGAGACGTTACCTGCCGTCAGCGCGCAAGCCTATAACTATATAGCCCATACCAGTTCGATACTGCAAACGGCGGGGTCTGATGTGGTGAGCGCTAATTCACAGGCTTATGCTTTGCTTGCTAAAAACATGTCACAACAAGCGTATATTCAAGCCTATAATGATGTGTTTTTTATTATGGCATGTTTTCTTTTTATCGCCGTATTAGCCGTACTATTTATCCGTAAACCACCAGAAAAAAGCCAGTCAGATGAGCCCAGCGAGGTGCATTAATCATGCTAATATGGCGTGCGAGTATGACGAGAGTAGAGCAGAGATAAATAAGGTTTGTGATGACATTAGAATGGTTAGACCTTGGTTTTTCTGAATTGACGCTTGAACAGCTTTACGGCTTATTACAATTACGAGTCGATGTGTTTGTGGTGGAACAAAATTGCCCTTATCCTGAGTTAGACGGTAAAGATAAACATCCGCAAACAAGGCACTTACTGGGGCAAGATGAACTCGGCAATATAGTGGCTTATAGCCGCGTGTTAGCGCCTAGCATCAGTTATCCTCAGGCCAGTATCGGCCGTGTTGCTGTCGCTAAATCGGCACGAGGCCATGGCGCCGCTAATCAATTAATGCAAGCTGCTATTGCCATTGCAAAACAACATTGGCCCAATGACAATATCCAGATTGGGGCGCAAGATTATTTACGTCATTTTTATCAACAACATGGTTTTGTTGTGAATTCAGATGTGTACCTTGAAGACGGCATTGAGCATCTTGATATGTTATTAATTTATTAATGTAAGGAAAAATAATGTCAGATTACGCAATTAACACCCAGCAAATTGTTTGTGTGGCCCAATTTGTGGCTAAAGCGGGCAAACGTGACGCCTTAGTGGCGGCATTGGCGAGTTTAGTGCCTGATACTCGACGTGAGGTAGGCTGTATTCGTTATGAACTGAATGTCAGTATTGATGACGACAATAAAGTCGCCTTTGTTGAAAAGTTTGTTGATCGTGCAGCATTTGATCAACATTGCGCCAAAGAGGCTATTCAACATTATTTTCACCATGTAATGCCAGAACTGGTTGAGTCACATCATGTTGAAGTGTTTAATCAAGTGATCGCTTAACCGGACTCTTTTACTGCGCAGTTTATTATCCCCGTTTAACATCGACAATCAGTTGAGATTGCCAAAACGGTATTGCAAACACCAATATTGCATACACAAAAATGCCAGTCTTCACAGACTGGCATTTTTTAACTCATTTAGGTGTTAAGCCGAAGCTAGTACCAGAATGATTAGAAGTCGTAACGTACGCCAACAGTAAAGATGTTGTCATCTTCTAAATCAATTTTTGCTAAGGCAACTTTATGATCGCCTTCATACATTGCATAGTGACCATAAAGCAAAGTTGACTTAGATACACGATAATCTGCACCCACAGTTATTTGGGTTACATTAATGTCAGTGCCAGTAACCGATCCAGCATTAGAAACGCTGTTTTTGAAGTATTTACCATAACCTGCATCGTCTTGACCGTATTCAGCTTTTAGATTTACGCCGTTTAGGTTGTAAGAGACATTAACTAAGAATGAATCACCTTCTTGGTCATTTGTTTGGCTTTCTGTATTTTGAAATAAACCACCAACTTTAAAGTCGCCTAATTTAACTTGGGCCACACCACGGTAAGAATCAGTTCCGTTAATCGTGTTATACCCAGCAGCTAAGTAGAAATGGTGTGCTTTGAATTTCTTATCACCAACAGTAGCACTCAATGCATACTGGTCATCATAAGAATCTTTACCGGCGTCATCGGTGTAGTTGTCTTCCATTAAATAGGTTGCATTTAATGTGACTAAACCACCGATCATTGGAGAATAATACCAAATAGCATCGGCGACACGATCTTGATCGTCAATCATGCGATCAATATCGGCATTTGTGTTACCAAATGCATCGAAACCACCTTCAATCTGTTTGAATACGGTGTCGTTACGGCCGACTAACACTGTACCAGCATTAGTTTTAAGACCTAAATAGGTATTACGCGCTTTAAATACAACATTATCACCACTCTTGTCTTTAGTTTGAGTAGTGTTTTCAACTTGGAATTCCATTTTGTATAACAATTCAATATCGTTATTGATGCGCTCACTACCTTTAACACCTAAGTTAGAAAAGTTGCTTTCTAATACAGTGCCTTCTTTAGTGTTTTGAGTTGTCGCGCCTTGATCAGAGTTGCTCACAGCCAAATCTAAACGACCATAGAAACTTGGGCCTTCAGCAAGTGTAGCGAAAGAAACTAATGTAAGTACAGATGCTACCGATGCAGAGATTAAAGTCTTTTTCATCATTCATGCTCCCTAGAACGTTATGTTCTATATCCATTTTTCATGGTTTTAGTTAGTGAAGTTTGTTGCAGATTATACTCTGTAACAATCTGGGGCACATTTTTTCAGATTTACTCCTTTCAAAGTGTGGCCTGGATCAAAAAACTGGCACCAGATGAAAATAGGTATGTAAATCTGTGACCACCACGGGCATTGGTATATGTAAGTCACTGAATTGTTTTAATCTAGATCTTTAAGAGATTTTCTATTGGGTTATAAACAGGCTGTCGCTCAACCGCAAAGGTTGCGAGAGTGTAATTTTTTGGCGTATTAATTTACATATTATGAATATTTAATCATAAATTTTACATATTGATTTTAATCGGATCATTAATTGAACGGGTTTAAAACTTTTTTTGATAAATGATTTTTACTTGGAGATTTTAGTTAATCATTTTTTATCATCAATATCGATTATTCAAAAATGTGACTATTTGGTGTTCTTCATGGAGCCCAAACTGACAATAACAAGATTAATATTGAGCTAATCGTGACAAGCATTTAGCTTTGAGGATAAATCGTATAAAATTGGCCGCGAAAAATAGTTGTTAATTAGGGCGTAACTCATGTTGTCAGAATCTTATACTCATCGTTTTGCGGGTGTCGGCCGTTTATATGGCCAAGCAGCACTGACGACTTTTTCGAAAGCTCATGTAGTCGTTGTGGGTATCGGTGGTGTCGGAACCTGGGTCGCAGAAGCGTTAGCAAGAAGTGGTATAGGACAGATCACCCTCATTGATTTAGATGATATTTGTGTCACTAATACCAACCGTCAAATACACGCATTAACCTCGACTATTGGCCAGTCAAAGGTTGAGGTTATGGCAAAGCGCATTCGTGAAATTAACCCAGAGTGTGTGGTTAATGAAGTAGAAGACTTTATTAGTTTAGAAAATCTCGCTGAGTATTTTAAGCCCGCCTCACAAGAGGGCAATATTGATTATGTGGTTGACTGTATTGATGCCGTCAAACCCAAAGCAGGTTTAATTGCTTGGTGTAAGCGCAATAAAATACCTTTAGTGACCATCGGTGGGGCGGGTGGACAAACGGATCCGACGCTCATACAAGTGACCGATCTCGCTAAGACAGTACAAGACCCTTTATTGGCCAAAGTGCGTAATTTGTTACGCCGAGATTATAATTTTACTAAAAACCTCCAACGTCGTTTTGCTGTTGATGCGGTATTTTCGAGCCAACATTTAGTCTATCCCCAAGCTGATGGTACGGTTTGCAATACTAAGGCAAATGCCGAAGGCAGTATGCGAATGGACTGCGCTTCTGGTTTTGGCGCCATAACCATGGTAACGGGAACGTTTGCCTTTGTTGCTGTTAGTCGTGTGCTGACTAAATTAGCCGCTAAGTCCGCTTAATATGCTTATTAAACCTTTAAGGCTTCTATTTCAGTTTCTACCAATATCAGTAGGTCGCTAACCACCAACATTAGTCCGCCAAGCGGCAGTGAAGATGTGTTCAAAAATATCTTTGGCGATATCATTGGCAATGACGGCGCTATTACGTTTAAATTTTCAGATGAATACTATCGGGTTCAGTCACCACATTAATGTGAGTTTTCGCGTGCGCAGCATGTTTAACAGCACGAGAATACACATTGATATAAGGTTACTGATCGCTTGGGTGAGCAAACGGGTATAACGGTAACCCCTGATCAACATTTATGGTTACTTCGACATATAGTGGTAGAAATATCACTATCGTTTAGGCCAAATTAGGGCGTCAGTAATGGCAGATATTGAATGACGAAGAGTAGAATAACGAAGAGTAAAAAGAGTGTTTGCGTGCTTTATTCTCCAAATGATCGTAAATGACATTGAGATCGGCTTGTTCGATGAGCGTTGCAACAGGAATATTTTCATTATTGGTATAAATTGAGGGCAATGGCCTCTCGATGATGGCCGTTTTCTTATATTCATCAAAGTGCCATTCTTGATTACTATCATCACGGATAGACATGTAGGTTATGTGTGCTTATTGGCTTAATCTATGGCGTTGGGTGTTGATAAAAACGTTCATCAATGACATATATACCGACTACTAGCAGGTCTATATGTACTACTTCTATATCCAAAACTCCCGGTCCATTCCGCCTAGGTCACTTTACTCATCACTCCCGAGCTAATAAGCCGTTGTCACCATAGTCATAAAACAACTCAATATACGATAGAAAGCGTTAATTTTCGCGTCATAGAGCTTTGTCTTCATTATCGTATAACGATCAGTCTATTTTCTTCAATATGAAAAATCATGGAGATGATTTACCTGCCAAAATACTGATTTTACAGTGAATTTCGATGGTGTTAATTTCAATGGGATACTTTTACTCAAAGCGTAGTCGGATAGGCCAAATCTAGTGTGGAAAACATACATAAATACCAGGCTACCTACTAATTTATGGCATATATTTTGCTTTAACTCTATAAGTTCAAAAATATGACACTGCGGGTGATCACTGATGAAAATGAAAACAGGAACAATTAAGATGTTGAACAGTAAACGTTTGTTCGTAAGTGTAATGTCTTGGATTATCGTAACCTGCACCAGCTTACTGTTTGCGCCTAAATATTTATTGGCGAGTTTATCGTTAGACAAACTCGTTAGCGAATATGGTCAGTTTATTGGCTTAGGCTTAATTATTGGTGTGGCCTATTTTTTAAGCCAAATTTTTGCCTTTGTTGTCGATGAGTCCATCGTATATTTACGTCAAAAACGTACAGTAGAGACTATTGAAGTAAAAGTAAAACTACTTGATCCTGCAGAAAGAGCCTTGCTACGTGAATTTTTTTTACAAGGGCAGACTATTTTAACCTTGCCGCAAAATGAGTTGGCGGTTAAAAATTTAGTTAACACTAGCATACTCGAAATGCTAGGCAATGAACGTCACTATGCTATACAAGGCCCAACGGCGGAATACAAAATTTCTATGCAAGCACGTAATTATTTAAATCGTGATGTATTACGTTTACCTGCTGGTGAGCCGAGTGCAGATGAAATGAATTATCTGATCAAAACGCGACCACATTTTATTAATGGCTTGGTTCAATCGCGCAAGCATGCAGCCTAATATCGTGGTTAGTTGTGGTTAGTTGCGGTTAGAAGTCGGTCTGAGTGGATAAAAAAATGGGGGCCTATAAAGCCCCCAATCTGGCATAAAAACACTTCATGTGTTTTGTCGCCAATTTATCATTCGCAAGGAAGTATCCATAATGATTATGAATAATAAGCAGTAAAAAACTTAGCCTAGTAAGCTACTCACTTAGTCGGTGCAGACTTCACAACAAACATCCACATTAGATAAGACATTATTCCGAAGGTACAGAAGATCACCATCATAGAAAGAAATCCTATAGCGTTACCAAACATTAAATCTAACCAAAATGCCATGATATTTATCCTCGGAATGTGAAATCATGATCATCATAAAGTCAAAATTACACCGCAATACTGATCTTGATCAATTTTTAGTCGTCGTGATGTTATTTTTTTGTAAAATTGCTTCTTAACTCACAAAACACCTCTATTTCATCTCAGTTAGGACTATGAATGACTTTTGAGCAGTTGAGTGTTTTTTATAGAAAAGAATAGGTAAAGGGCTTGCGATTATTAAATGCAAAGGTATAATCGCCAACACTTAATTGTGACAAACTTTGTTGATACGTGGTTTGAGTTGCACAGTAACTCAGTAGCAGCCTAAAGACATGGCTATACTCAGATAAATATAATCGCATTGAGTATCGATATTTGAGTAAGTATAATACTTGAGTGTTGGTCATAAAGAGTCAA
This sequence comes from Shewanella sp. CAL98-MNA-CIBAN-0140, assembly GCF_040309905.1. Taxonomy (NCBI): domain Bacteria; kingdom Pseudomonadati; phylum Pseudomonadota; class Gammaproteobacteria; order Alteromonadales; family Shewanellaceae; genus Shewanella; species Shewanella sp. CAL98-MNA-CIBAN-0140. The sequence goes on along the minus strand of NZ_JBEOPI010000009.1, from coordinate 115,789 downwards.
TTCACTAAAATTGTTTTGCAAAGATATTTGGACTAATCAGATTACTTTGCAAAGCTAAAATAGCTTAAAATCTTTGCCTGAGTGATGAAATTGGTATACATGGGGGATTCAAAATCCCCTGCTTCGCGGCGTGTCGGTTCGAGTCCGACCTCAGGTACCATTATTTAAAAAGCCCCGTTCTTAATTGAACGGGGCTTTTTAATGCTCTTAATTTATTGATTTTATGACTAATATCCTTGTAAACACTATTTTCTTCTACCATTGACGCTAACAGATGATGGGGTTACGTTAAGCTATAAATACCAAGGTAAACGGCCAAGTGTTGCGCGTAATAGTCTCAGTAGTTTGTTTAGTTATGATGTAAATGGTAATCGCTTTAAGTAAATTAAAAAACAAGATGATACGGTGGCATCTCCATATACTATGTCGATCGTTTTGAGCCTGAAGTGACGCTTGGTAGGATCGTTGAAAAAACCTATATTGGTAACTAGACTATTAACATGCAAGCCTATGTAGGCTGCTTGGGAAATCAATTACGGTTTTAGCATGAGTTACGTGACCACTTGGCCAGTGTCGATACCTTAATAGATGCGAGAATGGGGCGGGATTTCAGCCTCGTGACTATAATGTATTTAGCCAACCTGCTTAAATCGTTCCTGGTAATGCGTTTCTATCAAGTACAAGCTGGAGGCCGGGTGTGACAAAGGGCTATACCAAGCATGAGTATTTGAATGAGCAAGAGTCGATCCACATCAATGGCCCAATATACCATGTTAACGTCGGTCGTTTTTACATGTTGCTCCCTTTTTGCCGCACCCAAAGCACCGTCAGAGTACGAACCCATATGGGTATATCTTGAAAACTCCTATAAGTCGACTCTACAGGGTATGCGTCTCTATGCCGTAGGGATGATGCCCGTGGTTGTATTACTGATAAAGTTAACAATGTCACGAGTGACTGATTATAAGACGCGACTGTAATGGTAAATCATTACAGGTGAATTCTGTTCTTTGTAATTCAATTTACATGCTAAATAGAAATGACCTAGAAATGATTTGTCGTATTTATGCGCTAAACTAAGGTCATATAAACAAAGTTTAATATAATTATGGATATTTTATATTTTAAACAAACCCTTTTTTATCAGTGCTTTATCTGTTTTTAGGTGTCATATGATCTGATGTGCGTTGTTTTCCCCCTCATACAGTCTTGCGATCGTACATGCGGGGCTTTAGTTTGTCCTATGTGCGTCACTTTTTGACGCTGATAAGAAGGAGTTTCCATGCCAGCACAATTTAATGTTCAAATTGGTTCTTTTCGTAAAATCAATAAGATCCCTAATGCCTGGTCAAATGAAGAATACCTTCAATTGATGGCTATTATGGGCTTAAATGATGATTTAGAAGGAATGGAGGCTACTGAACTTAGAGAAATGTGCATGATGTCTCTAAATGATTTAGAGCCAAATGAAGCCGCTAAAATCGTCTTGACTCATTTATTCAGTGAATTGCCTGAAGGTAAAATTGATCAGTTAAGTAATGACATGATGGGTGACAGAATGTGGGAGGAATATTCTGACTGCTTGCTTCATGAAGGTTTTTTTAGTGCTTATTCATTATTAAGAGAAGCATTTAATGGTGTATTTGCCGAGCCTTCTGGTGTTGAGTTTATGGTTAATGTTACTGCAACAGATGCCGAAGATTTGAATATTTTTGATGAGTCATTGCATGCTGCTATGGTCCGTCTTCTGGCATCCGGATTATCTCCCGATGCGCTATTACATCGATTATATGAAGATCAAATCACGGGTACCCATTTCCCAGAAGCTCCTGGGATATTGTGGCAATTAGAATCAGTATCAAGTGAAGACTTATCCCGTCAGTTTAAGATGATCAGCTCAGATTTTTGGTTCGGTAAATTTGCGAATGTAGAGCAGTTTGAAGCCTCAGCTCATGCTGATGAATCGGATGAAAATGAATAACTAACCTTATAAAGTCTATTGCTTTAGCCAATAAAAAAACCAGCTGTTAAAAGCTGGTTTTTTTTACATCATTTTGGCAAGGCCAAATTAATGATTACTATTATTAGTGCTTACGACGACGTAATGCAGCTAATGGTAGTAATAATGCCGTTAACCAACCCATAGAACCACCAGAAGATTGCTCTACTTCCTCGTTGATATTAATGGTTGCTGTACCCGGTGCACTTGTTATTTCACCGTCTGATGCGGTTACGGTAAACGTGAAGGTGTCATCACCAACTGGAGCAGTAAACAGAATTGATGGACCACCGTTGGTAAAGCTAACACTCTTACCACCAGTTTGAACCCAATTATAAGTTAAAGCATCACCATCGATGTCTTTACCATTTGCTTTTGCTGTTACTACGAATCCACCAGCGCTATTCATTCCTGAAGGCGCAACCGTTGGAGCATCATTAACGTTATTAACAGTAATAGCAACTTGTGTAGGCGTGCTCAAATTCCCTTCTTCATCAGTTGATGTATAAGAGAATGTATCCGTGCCAGTAAAGTCTGCTGTTGGTGTATAAGTGAATGCACCATCTGCTGCTAAGGTGAGTTCACCATTAGTCACTTCATCAACAAGAACAACAGTGTCTAATTGTCCAACAGGAGACACATCGATTAAGCGTTGAGCCTTAGCTGTCATACCATCACCGGTTACTTGAGTACGAGCGACTTTTTGGTCTGGCTTAGTATCATTATCTAATACATTACCTTCCATAGAAGTATCTTCATCAAGTGAAGGGGCGTCAGCTTGGCCGAAGCTAAACTCAGTAACCATTGCTTTATAAGCAAGCTCAACACTTCCTGCAGTGGTTGATTTAACGTCTACATAGTCGTCATTTGTAACAGCAGAACCAACACCATTGAAGTAATGAGTTGTTCCGATACTGCCACTGATGTTTTCAGCGCCAATGGTTACGTTAGCTGGCATACCAGGAATATCGAAGTAGTTAAACGTGACTTCTTCAGTATCGCCCGTTTTTAACCACACGCTGAAGCTGTATTTATCTCCAGAAGCATCGTTCCAAAGTTGCGCATCATTCCATTCAACAACTAAGAATGAAGCTGTTCCAGTGCTCACGACACCAAGAGATATTGCTCCACCACCAGTATCGCCAACTGTACCATCACTTAAATCAAAATCTGACCAGAATGGTGCAAGGATATTATTTGGATTTGAGCTATCAGGTAGTTCTTTATTAGCATAAGTGCCTGCTGTTGAACTATTACCAGGAATGACTATGCCGTTATCCGAAATAGTAATTGCGGTATAAGTTTGTCCATTGTATTTAAATGCCGGTACGTTAAATACAAATGAAGTTTCATCACAACCGTCTAAACAAGCAGGTGTTTGACTTAAGCCAAGAGCGGTAATATTAGGATATGTACCTGTGCCACTAGTCGTGACCATTTCAGGTAAGTCCATTGAACCAACCCAAGTGACTACGCCAGTTTTTTCATCAACAGATAGACCATTTTGCGAGGCGCCGTTCAGGACCACAGATACATCATCTTTTGATGTAAGCTTAGTGCCTTTAGGAGTCGTAGCCGTCAGAGTTACCGTGTTTTCAAACATAGTGTTATTCACAACAGATTTTATTGTGAAAGGATCAGCAACAGAAATATCAGTGTCAGTTGTAAACGCTGAGATTAATGATGAATCACTTGACTCTTTAGCGAGTACCGCCAATGGAAGATGAGCATTCTGCTTACCTTCAGTGCTAGAGATCATGACATTACCGAATATCCACTCACCATATTCACTGAATGTTGAATCAACAGTGACGGTGAAGGTTGCAGATGCACCGGCTTCAAGTTCAAGCGTTGTTGGTGAAATCATTAGGCCTGCAGCATCAGAACTTGCAGAAAGTGCCCAAGATGATTTTTCATCACTTTTATTGTAAACCGTACGAGTAAATGTACAGATACCTACACACGAGTCAGCAGCGATAGAAGGCTTATCAAACGTTAATACTGCTTTTGCTGCTGCATCGAGATCCATACGACCTGCACCCATGGCAAAAGGTGTTGCCGGTGTAGATGCGTCGTCATCTAAAATCCCATCTATTTTAGATGTTGATGTCAGCGCTGTTTTAATATCAATTGCTGACCATGTAGGATGTAGTTGACTTAAAAGTGCAGCAGCACCTGCAACATGTGGGCTAGCCATACTCGTACCAGTAATCATATTAAAGTCTTCTCCACCGTCATCAGGTGAGAAAGCCGATAAAATGTTAGTTCCTGGAGCCGCTAGATCAGGCTTAAGAATGTTCTCATTGCCATTTGGACCACGAGAGCTAGACTGATTGATTGTATCGGCAAGACCACTAACCATAATACGCTTAATTTCAGCGCCAATAGTACCTTGAGTCGCACTGTCTCCCATTGAATCTAGAATCGCCATGCCGTCATCTTGGGAAATCATAACTGATGGGAAGGTAATACCCGGTACTGACATTGGGATAGGTGCACCAGTACGGTTGTTATAAACAACAACGGCAGTTGCGCCAGCAGCTTCAGCGTTAGTCACTTTGTCACTAAAGTTACAAATGCCACGTGAAATTAGTGCAATACCATCTTTAAATGAGTCTGCAGCAAATACATCACAACCTTCAGCGTTTTCAGCATCAATATTAAATGCAGCAATAACTGGTCCAGAGATGTCCATATCAATGATGGTATCTGATCCAGGAATCGCTAATAAATCATCACCACCAGTATTAAAGCTGTTAGCAAAGTAACGGCCTGTCGTGCTGTTAGCAACTGTAATACCTGACTCAATACAACCAGGGCAACCTACCGTTTTAGGGGCGCTACCATCATTGCCAGCGGCACTTACAACCACAACACCTGCAGCTTCTGCAGCTTCAAACATTGTTTTGTATGGGCTACTTGAAGGATCTGCGCCAGCGCCACCACCCCATGAATTGTTAATAACATCAGCGCCATCATTAACGGCATGTTCTAATGCTTCCATCAGCATGATGTTAGAACCACTGCCACCACTACAGTCTTCTGTAGAATAAAGTGCTTTGTATGCCATTAAATACGCGGCTGGAGCGACGCCCGATAATGTAACGTCAATGCCTTTAAATGTTGTTTCTACTTTATTACCAACAGCAGTACCTGCAACGTGAGTTCCGTGACCACCAAACCCTAATGGGCTCATGTATTCATCTGCACATACAGGGAATGTAGGCTGTGACCAACGTGCAACAATGAGTTTATCGTTACAAAATGAACTATCCACAGTTGAGCAGTAGTCATCAGTTGGCATCATAGCTGTAGGAGCGGCAAAACCTTCTCCTGAGAACATTGGGTTTTCAGGACGAATACCACCATCAATAATGGCAACACGAATACCTTTACCAGCATTTTCCATGCCCTCAACAGCATTCCACATCGCTTCGCTGTTAATTATTTCATGTGAAGCATCCATGTTAGTGCTGTACATAGCTTCAGGATAGACAGATATAACCCCTGGAATAGCCATAATCTGTTCAACGGTTAATCCTTGACCAACAATAGTTACACCGTTAAATAATGTCTTAAATTGACGCTCAACTTTAGCATTTGAAGCAACCTTTGAAAGGGCTTTTGTAAATGCAGCTTGTTCGGCCTTCAGATGAGATGCATAGCTTTTAACTGGAGCTGATTGAATGTCTAGTTTGCTGTTTTTGTCTTTAACCGCTGTTGAGACTAAAGTGGAAATTCCACCTTGATATTTTGCAATTGCAGGCGACGCTAATTCGACAATATAACGTTGAGGAGCTACGACGCTGTTATATTTGACCACTGGTTTGTTGTTTTTTTCAGCTGACAGAAGTTCAATGCCTGCTTGGTTAGAGCTATATTGTGTATTCGCATAAGTAGCACTTGATATCAGTGCAGCTGAAATGGCTAGGGCTAATTTTGTCTTCACAACTTCTTCCTTGTTTTTAGACATCACTCAATGTGGGGGGTGGGGTATCGCTGTAACACGATGAATATTCAGTGATGATGTTTAGATTATTTTCGCTTTTGTGTTGCACTCTGTGGCGCATCGGAAGTATTTGTAGCACAAAAAAATAACAAAAGTAATACCAAAACCCAATAATGCAGTAAATAGTTGTTAACATATGTGTGTAAATTTGTGATGTAGGTCTGATACTGATTTGTGAGGTTTGACAATTATTGGAGGGGGTGTGGTGCTGGAGGACAGTAAAGCCCTCCATAGTCTATGGCTTTACTGATCTTACGATGGGATTTTGTAAGCTAATAAGTGTTTCGGTTGACTGGATTTCATCAATAGATTGAATACGATTAATCAATACATGCTGCAATCCATCGATAGATTGGCACATTACCTTTACAAATACCGAGTAATTTCCGGTGGTGTAATAGGCTTCCACTACTTCTTCTAATTCATTTAGCTTGGCAATCGCAGCTGGATAATCGCCAGCACTCTTTAAATTGATGCCGATAAAGCAGCAAACATCATAACCGAGTGCCTTTGGATTGACGGTGATTTGTGCGCCAGTAATAATGCCAGCTTGTTTCATTTTTTCAACGCGAACATGAATCGTTCCTGCACTGACATTAAAACGTTTTGCCAGTTCCGCAAAAGGTGTTCTGGCGTCTTGCATAAGTGCGGTAAGAATCCGATTGTCTAATTCGTCACGTTGAAATGAGCTATCCACGGTATTAAGCCTTACAAACCATTAATTGGCCATAAATTTACGACTTTCAATGCACAATAGCTACTAAAATTCGCATGGGTATTAACAATGTTTAATTTTACTATTGATCTGCCGTAGGGGCCATGAACGTGACGGCGGATTCAAAATGCATTGCTTGTTGTGAGTAAGGGTGAGTGATTGATAATGCTGCCGCATGCAGAAGTAGTCGAGGTGATAATCTTTTTGCTAAAGGATCGGCATAAAATCCATCACCAAGGATCGGGTGGCCTAATGCCATCATGTGGACGCGAAGTTGATGTGAACGTCCAGTAATAGGAGTGAGTTTCACGAGTGTTGATTTAGCGCCATAGCTTACGACTTCAACTAACGTCACAGAAGCCTTACCAATAGTATGGTCAACTTTTTGTTTGGGTCTATTGGGCCAATCGCAAATCAGAGGCAGATTGACTTGAGTAATATTAGGCTTCATATGGCCAGCAACGCGAGCAAAATAGGTTTTGGCAGTTTCTCTATCCCGAAATTGACGTTTTAATTCACGCTCAGCATTGCGCCGAAGTGCGACGACAATGACCCCTGAGGTTGCCATGTCTAACCTGTGCACAATGTGGGCATTAGGATGTTGTGCTAAAACACGAGAATAAATACTGTCATGGTAAATGGCTTCCCTTCCTGGAACCGATAGCAGTCCTGAGGGCTTATTTGCGACAAGAATATCTTTGTCTTGATATACAATATCTAGCCATGGAGTGGTTGGAGGGTTGTAAATGAAATCGTCCATAGTTGTTCTCGTGATTCAATTCGCGGCAGAGAGACCGTTAGGGCTTATGATGTGTAAGCATTGAATTATATACTACTGATAAGGCGAAAGCGTCGATTTAAGAGAATGCATGGCCGTTGACGTGCATGATGGTGAATGTCCACACTACGAACGCGAGCGGAATATGCACCAATGCATAAAAACATTGATCAAGACGACTCATGCCTTTTGCTAGCCAAATTAAATGCAGGTGCGCGCCTATGACTGCGGGAAATAGCACCAGCAGTGGATAGAGTGAAAACGGACTAGCATCGACAAAAATGGCGTGACTAGTCAGTGCCCAAACCACCATAAAAGCGGTAGTCATTGGCGGCATTGCAACGCGATATTGATCTGGGTAAGGGAACATCCCATGTCCTTAAAGTCATCTATTGTGGCAAGTTAGCCTTTTATTTCTTTTTTGCTCTGAATCACTTTCCGATGCACTATCGAGTAGTGGCGTAATCCAGCCGGTCCATGGGATACAATAACAGATAATAGAATAATAAAGATGACTAATTCCGATTTACATTCGCTTAGTTGAATAAACAATCCTAACAGTATAACTTTTAGTAAGGTTAACACTCCTTTGAGTTGAATTAGCCACCGCCAATCTCTAATGATCTCCCAACTCACTAATAATACGCCAGATGTGATTGCGATAAGCCAATAATTAAACCACAGAGATAGTTCAAGATTGAAGATCATGCCACCACCACTGCCCACGACCCCAATAATATGTAAAGCCCTGAGTGAGGTTTTACTTATTCGTTCAATCCAAAATCGAAGGCTTGATACAGGCAAATCTTTTTTATGATTCATAGTTTCGCTAGAGTATTAACATTACGCTAACATTAACAATTTCAATGCATAAAAACAGTGATATGAGCAGCAGTTCTTTCCAATATCAGTGTCATTACTCATTTTATTCAGTCTTGATAGCATTAACTCTCCGCAGAGGATGGCTTTTGTGGTGTGTTCTTGCCAACGGCATACCTCTTTAGATCGGCGCTAGTTTAATCATTGCAAATAGAGTGAACTGAGAATAGGTTGATGAACCAATGGTCCACATCCGTGCTGGCTTTTTTAGTGTCCGGTTGTGTCATGGGGATAGCCAATGCGGCGCCAGAAAACGGGGGCTGAGTTTTATCCTAAATGGCTGACATGATGTGAGCTGTTTGTGGCGCGAATCGGTTAGTTGGTAATGCCATTTATGATATTGCGATCTTTGGACGTATTGCAGGTGAACAAGCGGTTATGTTTGCTAAAGAGCATTAAGTATCATCCGTTACCTCCAGTCGGAAAAAGCGTTGCGGTTAGATATTGCAATGACAGACGCGATCCAATCCAATCGATAGGCTTTTTCATTGGCGTTAATCACGCAAACAATATCGCCGCGTTATTATTGTCGGTGCTATCCATAAGGGGTAATGTGGATCACAATTTCATCTTTATCCACTGTGATATTGACGACAATAACCGTTAATTCACATACAATTAACCCCTGTTTTGAGCGCGACTATTGCGGTAAATTGTTATAAACGATCGCGGTAGCGCCATTAACGCATTTGGAACCTTATGAGAATTGGATTTTTTAGCGCAAAGCCTTATGACATTCGTCACTTTAATAGTATTAACGACACCTTTAATCTTGATATTGAATACTTTGATTATCGACTTTGCATGCAAAACGTAAAATTAGCCGAAGGCTATGAAGTCGTGTGCGCATTCGTCAACGACTCCTTATGCGAAGAGGTATTAGTTGAGCTTGCAAAAGGGGGTACAAAAATAATCGCCATGCGTTGTGCGGGGTTTAATAATGTCGACTTAGTGGCAGCAGAGCGCTTAGGGATGAAAGTGGTCAATGTGCCTGCTTATTCACCTGAATCAGTCGCTGAGCATTCAGTGGCCCTGATGTTGACATTAAACCGTAAAATTCATAAAGCTTATCAACGTACTCGTGACGCTAACTTTGCCTTATCGGGTTTAGTTGGTTTTAATATGTTTGGCAAAACAGTTGGAGTCATAGGCACGGGCAAAATTGGCTTAGCCACCATTAAAATATTATTAGGCTTTGGCTGTAAAGTGATTGCCCATGATCCATACCCTAATCAAGTCATAGTCGACCTTGGTGTTGAATATGTTGATTTAGATACGCTGTACCCACAATGCGACATTATCAGTTTGCATTGCCCGTTAACCAAAGATAACCATCATTTACTTAACAAAGTCAGTTTTAGTCAAATGAAGCCAGGCGTGATGGTGATTAATACCAGTCGAGGCGGCTTATTGGATGCACTTGACGCGATGGAAGCGTTAAAGGATGGCCAGATTGGTTCATTAGGGCTTGATGTATATGAAAATGAAAAAGGCCTGTTTTTCGAAGATAAATCAAATGAAATCATTCAAGATGATATCTTCCGTCGCTTATCTGCTTGTCATAATGTGATCTTTACTGGCCACCAAGCCTTTTTAACGGAAGAAGCTCTCAACGCGATTGCTTCAACAACATTAACCAATGTGACTCAGTTGACGGCTGGGCAAGTTTGTAATAACGAGCTGTTTTAATTTGTTCGAGTTAACTGAAATGGCTGTGAATACATAGGCAATTTTAACATTTAGCAGCCATAATCAGTATTAGGGATAGTGTAAAATAACTGGAATATTATGATTACAACCACTGAAATTCACGATATTAAAACCGCCACAGGCCTAATGCGCACTACGCTTTATCGCCCGGATACTAAAGGCCAATTCGCGACAATTATTTTCTACTCAGAAATATTCCAGCAAACTGCGCCGATAGCCCGTTCTGCCACAATTATGGCTGGGCATGGTTTTGTGGTGCTGGTACCAGAAGTCTTTCATGAGCTCAATCCTATTGGGACGGTACTGGCTTATGATGAAGCCGGAAAAGATAAGGGTAATCAAGATAAGTGGGCTAAACCCTTAGAGCAACATGACAGCGACACCCAAGCACTAGTCGATTTTGCCCGAGCTCAGTCATTTTGCAGTGACAAAGTGGGCGCGATGGGGGTCTGTCTTGGCGGCCATTTGGCTTATCGTACGGCATTAAATCCAGACATCAGTGGCGCTTTTTGTTTGTACCCAACCGATATCCACTCAAACACCTTACCTTGTGCAGTCGGTAATGATTCACTCACCCGTACCGATGACATCAAAGGCGAATTAGTGATGGTCTTTGGTAAACAAGATCCCCATGTCAGTAAAGAAGGCCGTAAGCTTATTTACCAAAAACTTGAACAGGTGAATGCAAACTTTACTTGGCTTGAAGTCAATGCCCAGCATGCTTTTATGCGCGATGAAGGTGAACGTTTTGATGCCGCTTTAGCCTTGCAAATGTACTTACAAGCCGTGGCGTTTTTTCATCGAGTATTAAACTAGTCTTATTGCATGTCTGCGTTGAGCTTAAGTACACATATAGCCAAGCCACTTCAACATGCTCGTTTCAGAGCTCCCGTAGGATAACGGAACAAGGCAGTGATTGAACACAATGGCGTCGCTCTGTTTAAGATCACTATTTCTAGGTGCTAGGTCGCTTCGCTGCTAGATGCTATAAAATCTTATAGCAAGAGCCTAGATCGCTGCGCTGCTAGGACGCTTCGCGGCTAGATGCTATAAAATCTTAGCAGCGAAGCTGTCCCATCCCTGAGCGCAGCGTTCGCTTGTTATCGCTTGCTATCTTGTCTGAAACAGCCCGAACCTAGCCGGCCGAAGGTCGCTCTAGCAGCCGTAGGCGCGCTATTCCTAGAACCTTGAATTTTGTCACTTCTCGACATGTTGGATCTAGCATATCGAGGTCGTTTGGGTATAGATCATCAAGTGGCGGCCTCGGGATTACTTAAGCCATTTGGCCCGGTTCGCATTAATCTTTGCTTTGGTTTTGTTGCTTGTTGAAAACGTATTAGCCGTTCGAGGTTCGGGCAATTTAATCACTGCTTTTTGGAGCATTAAGCTATTAGGGTAAGTCATTACATCGCCGACATCGCGTTTGATCAATACGTGAAACAAACTTATTTCGACAATAATGCCACTCATATTTTCTTCTTTATCGACTATTTTTATTCGATCGCCGATACGGTAAGGAAACGCAAAAAAGATCAATACGCCAGCGGTGATATTGCTCAATATCGACCATTGGGCAAATTGGGCAAATAGGGCCACGCCTAATACTGCAAAGGCCGACGACACAAAGAGCGATACCTCTTGATAACCTAAACCCAGTGACACCGCCATGATCGACAAGGTCACAAAAAATAATAAATACGAAATTAAACGAGAAATGAGCCGACTACGAACTTCGCTGACTTGTTTCTTTTCTGCTTGCAGATGGATCCATTTGTTGAGCTGACGTTGGGCAACAAAGAACACTGCCAAATAAACAATGATCATCAATAAATGATTAAGCATGTCGATTTCCTATCTGGTTATGGTGATTAAAATGGAGTGGCGAAGGCACAATTTCGCCGCCACGTCCTAGTGCGTTCTGGGGTATAATAAGGTTTTAAAGTAGAAAAATCTTGCTGCCATGTATACCCGTTCCACCTGAAAATGCAGGATTCAGCTGGAATTATAAACGCTTTTAGGCAAGGCATTGATTGAAGAGAATAGTTATTCTATTGTCGAAATCAATAACGTAGCATAAAGCGTTTATAAACCAGCCCTTTGGGGAAACCTGAGCAAAACATACTCATCGTTACATTTGTTTTTAAGGGAACAACCCTTAACAAAAAAATGTGCCTTGATTATGATTCGCTCAGGTTTCCTGAAACGAGCATCTTCAAGTGGAACGGGTATATAGGCAAGACTCCTCACAGAGTGAAGTATGTCTGATTATAAAGTATTGCACGTCGACGGTGATAGATTGGGTGATTTTTGTGTACTCGATGATGGTGACTATCGGGTGTTGTCATTTGGTGATAATGATGAACAAAGTAAAATGGATAAGAGTCAACCTCATGTACCGCAACATACTTATGTTCAGGCCATGTTGGCTGTGCTGTTATTCTCACAACCCAAAAGTGTGATTATTTTAGGTCTAGGGGGTGGGGCATTAGTGCATTCACTCAGGCATTTTGATGCGGCGATTAAAATTACCGCGGTTGAATTGCGCCAACAAGTGATTGAAGTCGCTAAGCGTTTTTTTCAGCTGCCATTGAGTAAAAAACTCACTGTCGTGCATCAAGATGCTTATGTGTTTTTAGCCCAAGCAGATCACAAAAAAGTCGATGTGATTTTTGCCGATATCTACAGTGACAAAGGTGTCGATAAGCAACAACTGACCAGCCAATTTATTGAGCAAACAAAATCGCTACTTAAAACCGATGGTTTTTTAGTGTTAAATTGTTGGAAAGAGCACAGCCGAGATTTACAATTGCGTGACACTCTTCATGAGCATTTTAACCAGGTCTTTGCCTGTTTAACCGGCGGTGGAAATTGGGTGGTGTTTGCCACCAATAAAGCCAATTGTTTTGCTGCCGCCAATAATAAGCAAGAGCTGCAAGCGCTTTCACAAAAGCTCGATATCAATATTAGCCGAGTGCTAACTCGATTCGGCCCCTGGGAATAAGTCTCACCTGAAAATATCATTAATCGACATTATTAACCGACTATCGCCCTATGACGTTAGTCGGTTTTGACGATTAATATATCTCGCCCAAGATATGCTCTCAAAACATATGCTTTCAAAAAAATAGTCTAATGCAAAAAACCGATTAAGGTGATAGTTTTTATTCGTTATACTTAATGATTCTCCATCGCTATTATGGCTACATCAGATGACGAGCACAGTTTGCTTATCATCACCGAAACCATATTGGTATCGGGTTTAATGTAAATCTAAATGGAGCATGACATGACACAATCTATCATCAATAGCACTATCAAACCTTTTAAAGCTACAGCATTTCATAATGGTGCTTTCGTTGACGTTACAGAGCAAGATTTATTAGGCAAGTGGGCGGTAGTGTTTTTCTACCCAGCTGACTTCACATTCGTTTGTCCAACTGAATTAGGCGACATGGCTGATCATTATGAGCAGCTACAAGCTATGGGCGTTGAAGTGTATTCAGTATCAACTGACACCCATTTTACTCACAAAGCTTGGCATTCAAGTTCAGACACCATTGGCAAAATTACTTATCCAATGATCGGTGACCCAACAGGCGCTATCACTCGTAACTTCGGTGTAATGATTGAAGACGATGGTTTAGCACTACGTGGTACTTTTGTCATCAACCCAGAAGGCGAAGTGAAAGTAGCTGAAATTCATGACCTAGGTATTGGCCGTAGCGCTGCAGAACTGCTTCGTAAAATTCAAGCCGCACAGTATGTTGCTACTCATGATGGCGAAGTATGTCCAGCTAAATGGCAGCCAGGCGAAGCAACATTAGCTCCTTCAATTGATCTTGTCGGTAAAATCTAACTGCTCAGTTCACCCTTAGGTTAGTAATATCATCTCCAGCTAGTCGGTGTTCCCCCGGCACTGACTAGCACTTTTTAATTCATCGATTATTGCCCATTTTTAGGAGTTGTTATGTTAGATGCGAATGTAAAAAGTCAACTGAAAACCTATCTGCAAAACCTCAAGCGCCCAGTTGAACTTGTCGTATCTGCAGATGACTCAAACAAAGCACAAGAATTAACCAGCTTAGCCCAAGATATTGTTGACTCAGCGGATTTAGTCTCAGTCACTTATCAGCAAGGTAAGCGTACACCGAGCATGAGCGTGATCAACCCGCAAGCTGCAACCAATATTACCTTTGCAGGATTGCCAATGGGCCATGAATTTACTTCATTGGTGCTAGCGTTATTACACAGCGGCGGACATCCTATTAAGTTGGATGCGGAGATCATTGAACAAATCCGTATGCTACCTGGTGAATATCATTTTGAAACCTATGTTTCGTTAAGTTGCCAAACTTGTCCTGAAGTGATCCAAGCACTCAATATGATGGCAGCAATTAACCCCAATATTACTAACGTGATGATTGACGGAGCGCTTTTCCAACAGGAAGTGAGCGATCGCAATATCATGTCGGTTCCATCAGTATTTTTAAACGGCGAAGCCTTCTCTGTCGGCGCGATTAGCATCGTTGAAGTACTAAACAAGTTAGATAAAAATGCCGCAGGCAGACAAGCAGAGCAACTTAATCAAAAATCAGTCTTTGACATGTTAGTCGTAGGCGGTGGCCCTGCTGGTGCAGCAGCGGCAATTTACTCTGCTCGTAAAGGCTTAAATACCGGCATAGTTGCTGATAAATTTGGTGGTCAAGTCGCCGAAACCGTCGGTATTGAAAACTTTATTTCAGTGTCTAAAACCGAAGGCCCTAAACTGGTGGCTAACCTTGAAGCCCATGTTAAGGATTATGATGTCGACATTATGCAAAACCAACGCGCGCTGAGTTTAGCGCAAAACGGTTTGTTTGATGTAACCCTAGAAAGTGGCGCAATCCTAAGCAGTAAAACGATAGTATTGGCTACTGGTGCACGTTGGCGAGAAATGAATGTGCCCGGTGAGAAAGAGTACCGTAATAAAGGCGTAGCCTATTGCCCACACTGTGATGGCCCGTTATATAAAGGTAAGCGTGTTGCGGTGATTGGCGGTGGTAACTCAGGTATTGAAGCGGCTATCGACCTTGCAAACATTGTTGAACACGTTACCGTGCTTGAGTTTGACAGTAAGTTACGTGCCGATGACGTACTGCAGCGTAAAGCCAAATCAATGGGTAATATCAGCATTATTACTCAGGCCATGACCACAGAAGTCAAAGGTGATGGCACTCGCGTAACCAGTTTGATTTACACAGATCGCACTACAGGTGAAAGCAATCAAGTCACATTAGCAGGTATCTTTGTCCAAATTGGCTTAGTACCTAACACCGAGTGGTTAAAAGGGGTGGTTGAAATGACTCCTCGTGGTGAAATCATTGTTGATGGCCGTGGTCAAACATCTATCCCTGGTGTATTTGCCGCAGGTGATGTGACGGATACCCCTTATAAGCAAATTATTATCGCTATGGGAAGTGGTGCATCAGCATCTCTAGGTGCATTTGATTACCTTATCAGACATTCTGAAGAAGTAGAGGTTAAAGCCGCATAGGGTTTTGTTGATTGAGTAATATGAGGTCTTTGTTATCTCAGCCAATAAAAAATAGCCCACATTTACGGGCTATTTTTTTCATGTTTATAGGCCTCAAACGCCGTGATTGAAATCGTTCGAGCCGGTGAACATCGATAAGATTTTGCCGTCGTTGTGATCAAGTACCTGGATTAGCCTTTAAAACCGCAGACGCGACCAAGGCCATTCGTGACGTAATACAAAAGCCAAAAGTCGCGGCTTAATTATCGGTTAGCACCATATATGCGGCCATTAATACATAATCAGAAAATGAGCGCTATGCTCAAGATCCCGGCGCAGTGCTATGCTTTATCCAGCCTAAGATTGACAGTAGTAGTACTATTACTACTATTATTACTAATACTCAATATAACTTCTGCCACAAAGTAGCGTTTTTGGTTGCTGCACATGTTACCAATAACTTGGTATTTTTGGCCGAAGTATAGGGCGGCAAGGACTTGATGGTTGCTAATGAGCAGAGCCATGCAAGCTCACAATTTACAAGCTTATAAATAATCTTGTATAAGCGCTAATATCTAACGGCTAATATCAAACTTCAAACTTCAAACTTCAAATATCGAACATCAAATATCTGGTTTCTAGCGCAGTAGCATAGATAATACCCGGGGAGAAATCTGTGCGTATTTGTGTTTATTCCTTGCCCCAAAAGTCTTCTGCTCAGCGCTGTTGCTGTTACCCTAGAGAATACAGTTATTATCCATCGACAGTTTCTGGCTATTTGCTGAATTGTTAGCCGTCATTTTTGAATTATTTAGCGTATTATAAAGCCAATTTCTGTCGTTGAAAATTGCCTCCAGCCTGCGTTTGTTTTACTTTACGTAAATTGAATAAATAGACGTTATTTTTTTCAGCCCTATTTTGCTTCTTCGTCACTGTAATGTGAGCTGTTTGGAAAAGGATTATCATGCCAAGCTTGATTAGAATCGTGTTAATTAATACCCACCTACCGGGTATTGTCGAGTTATTATTAAATGGTCACACCAATATATGTGGTACCAATGCCTCAGGTAAAACAACCTTACAACGCTTGGTGCCGGTATTTTATGGCGAGTATCCAAGCCGTGTGGTGCCGTCAACGCGTGACAGTTTTGAACGTTGGTATTTACCCCATGACTCAAGCTACATTATCTATGAATATCAAAAAGATGACGGTTTACTTTACCAAGCTGTTTTAGCTTCTGCTGGCGATGGTAAAGGGGTCAATTACCGCTTTATTGCGCGAGGATTTGAACTAGAGCAATACATTAAGTCACGTAATGGCGATACTGTTATTTGTCATACGATGAGGGATCTTGGGCATGAATTAAAACGCGAGGGTATCGCACACTCTAAACAGTTAAATACCCGAGAGTTCCGCGCGATCATTCAAAACGATCGCAGCTTGTTAAATACCGGCAGTAACCGCAATGAGCTGCGGACTTACGCGCGTCAATTTTCGCTGTGTGACGGCGATCATAGCTTGCGTCATATTGAAAAATTAGCCAAAGCCGTGCACTCGAAAGAGGGCAAAATGGAAACGGTTAAATCAATGATCGCCGCCATTTTAGAAGAAGATGGGGTTAACCCACCGACTTCTAGACTGAATCCACAGCGAGTAGAAACGTGGATCCGTGAAAGCCAGCTGGTGCAAGGGTTTGAGCAAATTCGCCCAGAATATGAAAAGCTCGAACAAGAGTTCAACCAGTTATTAAGCGCCGAGTTACGTTTAGCCAGTTTATCCCGCGGTTATCGAAGTGATGAAACCTTAGAAGCTGAGCGTCAAGAAGGCAACCAATCTCATGGCAAAGAATTAAACCTCAAGTTACGTTTATTAGATGAGGAGTGGAAAGATGTTCGTGATGAGTTAAACCAAGAGTTATCGGCAGCAAAAGGCGATGCAGGTAAGTTTGAAGATGAGCTCGATGCGATAGAACAACAACATGGCGCTTTTTTAGATGCCGACATCGAACAAGCCAAAGCTGATTTAGATAATCTGCCTAATTGGCGCAGTGATGTTGAAAACCTTAATGAGCGCCACAAATTACAAACCGAAAAGCACCAAGACATTGAAGCCGCTTTTAATGCGCGTCGTAGCAAAATAGCTGAACAATTGCATCGTGAACTTGAAGTGTTACATCTTGAACAAGACACTCAACGTGAAGCGCGAGATAAGCAGCGCGAGCTTGCTAATGACGATCTTGCTAAGTTAGAACTGCAATGGCGTGAGCAAACCGATACGGGTAAAGCTAAGTTTAGCGAACAAGAATATCAACTCAAATTAACGGCAGCAGAGTTGAAACATCAAGTGGCTGGGGTTACCTACACTGAAGATGAAAAAATGCGCTTAGGGACTTTCGATGAACGCATTAGTTTAGCCGATGAAGAGCAGGAAACCTGTAACCAAAAAGTCGACCGCTTAACCACAGAAGAACGTAAACAACGGGCCAAACGCGACCAAGCCAATGAAGCGCTGCGCATCTCCAGTATTCGCGTCAGTGATAGAGAAAATGCCAAAGAAGAACTACACCAGATACTGTTCCCGCAGTCGCATACCTTGTTGGAGTTTTTGCGCAAAGAAGCCCAAGGTTGGGAACACACCTTTGGTAAAGTTATCGCGCCAGAGCTGTTACATCGTAGTGACCTACACCCCAGCTTAACCAAAGACAGCAGTGAAGCGCTATTTGGGGTCAATCTCGATCTTAAAGCCATTGATGTGCCAGAGTATGCTGCCACAGAGCAAGACTTACGTATTCGCCTAGCCAAAGCTGAAGAAGCACTGCAAAGTGCAAAAGAAATGCATGCCGAAGCGGAAGATCAACTGGTTGCCATGAATGCGGCACTTGATAGCATCACTCGCGAGCTCACCTTTGCCCGCACGGCCTACAAAAATAGCCGTGAAGACTTACGCCGCCTGTTTGATGAAAAACGCAACGAACAACAAAAAATCAATCAAGCTGTTGCAGATCGTAAAATCGATTCGAACAAAAGATTAGTGCAACTTGATAACGAACTCAAGCTACTTAGCAATCAACATCTTGGTTGGTTAAGCGAGCAAAAAGAGCAGGCGCTTGAAGCGCGAATGGAAAAAAATGCTTATTGGCAAGAGGTTATCGGCGCCATTGATAATCAATTAGGGCAAATTAAAGCCAATATTGAACAACGCCGTGCGAATGCTAAAACCGAACAAAAAGCCGGTGAAACCTGGTATAAAAATGAGCTTAAGTCTCGTGGTGTTGATGAAGGCACCATTTTGGCGTTGAAAAAACAAATTCGCGATCTTGAAGCCAATATTAGTCACGCCGAACAGCGTCGCAGTGATGTACTGCGTTTTGATGATTGGTATCAACATACCTGGCTAGTTCGAAAGCCTAAAGTGCAAACTCAATTAGCCGATGTTAAGCGAGCAACGCTGGAATTTGAGCAACTGCTAAAAGCGAAAACGACTGAAATCAAACACCGTCGTGACAGCTTAGAAACCGAACGTAAAGCCTGTGATGCCGCCCAAGTTGAGGCGTCTGAAAATCTCACCAAGCTGCGCGCCGTAATGCGCAAGTTAGCTGAGCTCAAATTACCCGCCAATAATGATGACGCTACTGGCAGTATTGGTGAACGTTTACGCCAAGGCGAGGATTTATTGCTAAAACGTGATTACTTAATGGGCTCTGTGAAACAGTATGTTGAGCACTTTGACTCGGTCATTGCCAGTAAATCAGGCTCAAGTTTAGCGGAGTTTTGGGAACGTGCCCGCGATGAGTCTAGTTTTGTCAACGACAAAGGTATTCGCCTGCTCGACTACCGTAAGTTGGTACCCCAACTAGAGCAATTATTGAATGTAATGGTGCCGCAATCGTTAATGGCCATTCGTGAACAAGGGCGTATTTTTGGTATCGACTTAAGCGCGTTTTATGATGTATTAACGGATATCGATCGCCGCATTGCCAGTCAAAGTGCGCGTATTACCCGTGAAGTAGGTGAAGAATTGTTCCTTGATGGGATCTCTGAATCGGCGGTACGCATTCGCTCACGTATTAGTGAACTTGAGTTTTGGCCTGAACTTGAAGTGTTTGTTAAAGCCTTTAAAGCGTGGAAAGCAGATGGTTTTAGCCAACTACCAGACGAGCACTACACTAACTCAATGCGCCGTGCGTTAGAGATTATTGGCCGCGCAGCGTTAACCGGTGGCATTGCTAAACTGTTAGAAATTGAGTTGCGTTTAAAAGAAGGTAACAGCGACTTAATTATTCGCACCGATCGCCAATTAAACGAGTCGTCTAGCCACGGTATGGCATACTTGATTTTATGTAAATTCTTATTGGCGTTTACTCGTTTATTGCGTGGCAAAGCCAATGTGACCATTCATTGGCCAATCGATGAGTTAGGGACTTTGCATCACACCAACGTGAAAAAAATCTTCGATGCCTGTGAAAACAATAACATCAGTGTATTGGGTGCGTTCCCTAACCCAGAGTCTGAAGTGCTAAACCTGTTTACCAACCGTTACATCATTAATAAACAAACTAAAAAACTGCAAGTAGTTAAACCCAAAGCCAACCCATTAGCCGCGCGTTTGTCGCAGCGTAGCGCGAATGCTGACAGAACTCGCATTGAAATGAACAGTACTGACACCAATAGTGCCGACACTGCCAAGGAGCACATCTAATGTCTGACTCGACTGAAACCGCCTTAGTAGGGACGGGTGCGTTAATAGAACAATTATTACGAGGTGAATTTATTTGCCGAGTAACCAATGAAGATGGTTGGCGTGCGCTTAAAAACAACAGTACTCGTGACCGAGTGGAAACCTATCTCAACCAAATTAATCGTACCATTGGCAGTGCTGGCGAAGGTGAGGTATTTTTTTGCGGCTATTTGCAGTTAGGCGAGACTGAACGCAAAGTTATTTCATCGCAATTTAAAGACATTTGCGCAGGACTTATTCCCTTAGTGGAATGGCTAGTATTAGTGCAAGAAGCCAGCGGCCAAGATGCACCGCTGAGCGAAGGTGTACCTATTCGCTTAACCGATTTACAAGCGCGTATTGAAGACACTCCGGCCTTGGGAGAGCAACTCACTAAGCTGAGCCATTACCGATTATTTGGCTCAATAAGCACTAACGTTGATGGTCAAATTAAATTGGTGTTTAAACGGTTAGTGGAGCTAGGTTATTTAACCAAACCCAATAGTGAAAAGCAGATTTATATTGCCACTGGCAAGTTAGATTATTTATACGAAGTGATCCGCTTTATTGATGAAACCGAAGGCTTAAGTCTTGAAGCACAGGCCGAAACCTCGACCCAAAGGGAGTTAATATGAGCAGCAACTTACACCAAGCTGGGGTAAAGCTGCTCAAACAACTCGGGCGGCATGCCGATGTCATCATGGATGCATATTTAGCGGGATCGATTAACGATAGCGCTCATGATGCTGGCGTTATCGATAAACTGAAAAAAAGTGGCATTTTATGGCGCCCAGAACCCGATCAAGAGCTACGGTTAACGCGTTCGGTGCGGGCATTATTAGAAGAAGCCTTAAGCGATGAACGTAATCGGCAGATTGATGCCAACGTAGGCTCAGCACTGGCGACAATAAAAACCTTAGCCGATCATTACAAAGAAGCCCGTTTCAATGTCGATTTCAGTGCTGCTGAAGCCTATTTAGCTGATTTAAATGAACATGTTTACAGTTTTACCGACAGCTTACGTTATTCTATCCGAGTGTTATATCGCCGGATCAACAATGAATTTGGCTATGTGGGCACCATAAACGCAAAAATTCGTGAAAATGAATTAGCCCAAAGCCAAGTTTCTGAGTTGCTAAACGGCTTAGAGATGTTCCAATTTACAGAGCTAGGCGAGATTGCTGGCGATATTCGCGAACTGCGCCGCTTACTGATGATCAGTTTGCAAGAAACCTTAAGCCAATGCACCCAAGAACTGAGTATTGTCCAAGCGAGATTGTATGAATTATTGGGTCGATTTAGGCAAATACAAGGGCGCACACTATTACTAAAAGGCTGGTTACTACACACCAGCATGCATCCTGATTACCAACCCGAAAACCATGTGGTTCATAAAGCTGTTCCGGTTTTATTTAATTGTGCTGAAGCGCTCATAGCCCCTGCTAGTGTTGATGTTGCTAATCCACATCATGAACTTGAAATGATGAGTTTGGTGGCACAAGTTAAAGCCATTCGCCGTGACGCCTTGCCCGCCGAGCTGCGTGAACACAATGTTACCTTTGAGATGGGCGACAGTGAGGATTTTGATATCCCAGAAAACCCACTTAAAATTGCCGTAGATGAATATTTCTGTGAAGTGATTGATTCAGGATTACGTCAATCAGCCTTAAGTTATTTGACTGAAAAACAACTCGAATGGGACGCCGAAAGCTGGCTGTATCAAGTTATTGGTGGTTATGACGGTTTAGCTGAAGAGCATAAAAATTATTTTGAGCTCGAACCCATAGGTAATCCCGATCCTGTCTATAACGGTAACTTCATTATTCATGATGTTGAACTTTGGCTAGCATAACTAAAAGTCAGTTACACATAATGGCCCGCGCTGCAAAGCAACGTTTGCCGCGTGTGCCTTTCAATGCTAGTTGGAAGACGTTATATCATCTGTGGCAAATAGGTGAGCCAGATGGCGCTGAAAAACACCTGTATTTAACCTCTAGCGATTATATTTTACTGCGTGAAATGGCTCAAATTGATTCGGGCTTAGATATTCTCTCGCT
This sequence comes from Shewanella sp. CAL98-MNA-CIBAN-0140, assembly GCF_040309905.1. Classification (NCBI taxonomy): domain Bacteria; kingdom Pseudomonadati; phylum Pseudomonadota; class Gammaproteobacteria; order Alteromonadales; family Shewanellaceae; genus Shewanella; species Shewanella sp. CAL98-MNA-CIBAN-0140. The sequence continues at coordinate 93,413 of NZ_JBEOPI010000009.1, read as the reverse complement.
TGATTTTGATATGGCCCGCCAGCAGATGTCACACCACAGTGCCAATGAAAAATACGCAAATATCAGCCCAGAAGCCGATTACGTATTAATCAAACTTTCCTCTAGGATTGCTCAAGCCCTAGTGGCTGATCCAGCGGTCGACTTAATGATGATGCATAATTGTTCACTGCGATTAAAAGTCGATAGTGCACTAGCACTTTGCCAGCGACTGAATATCGCTAATCTTATTGTGGTCGAAAACCTCGACAGCTTTGATAACCTGTTTGGCTATTCATTTGCGCCAGATTTACAGACAATCATCGACAATAGTATGGTGTTATATCGTGGTAGCCATCACTATTCTCCCGCAGGGCGAAAGCGCTTTTTACACTTAATTAACCCGACAAAAATACAGGTGATTGCCTTTACCGACTTGGATCCCGCTGGGTTAATGATCGCCAACACCCTAGATCATTGCCAACGTCTCATTGTGCCTCAATTAGCCCTCCGTGCACCGGCGACACTATTGGCGTTGCCGCAAATTAATTCAACGGCAGACTTTCATAAGCAGCATCGCCAGTTAGCTTATCTGACCAAGATATTGGCCGCTAACAACAATGTGGCGCCGATGACACATACTCATCAACCGCCTTTATCACATCAACATTCGCTTGGCTCATTGACCTATGATGATACTGCCAACGCCATAGGTTCATCAGCGGATTGGGACCAGCTAGTAGCTTGGGTTGTGCGTTATCACGTCAGTATTAAGCAACAGCACATGCAAGCAAAAAAGCTCGTATTGTCGTTACTGCACTTTTAGCCGCTATGATCATTGTTGACCATCAGCCATTAAGTACTCACCACTAATTAAGCACCATTGAACTTGTGTTAAGTGGGTTTTTACCACAGTTCAACACTCATCATTCAAGGTTTTATCATAGTCAACATTCTGTTTATTATGGCCTTTGTGGGTGTGTTCAATTAATACAGAGTATAAGTGGTCAGCTTTGTTCTAATGATGATTGAATTATCGGTGTCAATGTCTCAATATCACTGCGCTCGAATAATAAAACACACCTAGGATTGGGTGCAATAATAATAAATAGCAACCGATGTTGCATTTCGAAGGGAAAAAAAATGACAAAATCACTTTCAGCACGGATCTTTATCGGTCTATTTCTAGGGGTTGTGCTTGGCAGTATTGTGCAGTTTTTATTAGCCGATAATGCTTTTTTTGGTGGCACATTAGTGAGTCTGGCAAGTGGTGTCGGCACTATGTTTGTCAATATGATCATGATGCTAGTGGTCCCACTGGTGTTTGTGAGTATTGTCTGCGGTGTGTGTGAGTTACAAGATTTAAAAAGCTTTGGCCGTTTAGGTGGTAAAACCTTTGGCTTTTATATTATCAATACCATGATAGCCATTTTAGCTGCATTTACCGTCGCGATGGTATTTGAACCCGGTAAAGGGGTGGATATGTCGAGCAGCGGTTCGCTGGATATTACCGCGACAGAACTGCCAGATTTAATGTCGTTAATTGTCAGTATAGTGCCAAATAATCCTTTTTCAGCCTTCACCTCTGGCAATATGCTGCAAGTGATTTTTATGGCGCTATTAATAGGCGGCGTGATCAAATCATTGGGGCATTCCGTTGAGGGGGCGGTAAAAGGGTTTCAAACTGCCAATAAAATCATGATGCGCTTAATTTCGGTGGTAATGAGTTTAGCGCCATACGGGGTATTTGCCTTGATGTTTAAATTAGGTGCAACCTTAGAACCTGAAATTTTTGTCAGTGTTGTTGAATATTTAGTGCTTATTTTAGCCCTATTATTGATTTGGATTTTTATCGTATATCCATTTGCTGTCAGCCTATTCACCCCTATTTCAGCGAAAACGTTCAGAGAAAAAACCCAAGAACAAATACTATTCTCATTGTCTACCGCTAGCTCAAACGCCACTATTCCGGTAACCATGCGTACCCTTACTGACAAGCTAGGTGTGAGTCAAGCGGTGGCTGGTTTTGGTGTGCCACTGGGTGCAACCATGAACATGGGCGGGGTGTCGATTTACATTACTATTGCGATATTCTTTGTGGCTAACGCCTTTGGTATGCCAATCAGCAATGATCAAATCCCGTCGTTACTGTTTAGTGTGTTTTTATTGTCAGTGGGTGCAGGTGGTGTGCCTGGTGGTGGTATGGTGATGATTGGGGTACTGATTTACCAATTAGGCTTACCAGTAGAGGCATTTGTGATTGTCGCGGCATTAGATCGTATTATCGATATGGTATTAACCTCATGTAACGTGGTTGGTGATACTGCGGTATTAACCATTGTCGATCAAACTGAACAAGCGCATCAGCTTGAGACTGCAAAAATTGCAGCTGAGAAAGTATAAGATTCGTTTAGCTGTATTAATAAAATGGCCTGCATAGCAGGCCATTTTTATGTCTAAGGTGTTATGTTTAAAGTGTTATGTTTAAGGTCTTATGTTTACGAACCTGTTGTGTCGAATATAGTAGATGCTATCTATGCTGCATTTTATTTTCTATCTTGGTCATAATCTTGAATGTAGACTTTTCTAAATTATCTAAACCGCGATGAGCAACTTGTTCATAAGAGCGATTAATATAGCGGTAAGCTTGTGGGTAGTTGAACTCAATCACCTCAAGTTCTGCCAATTCATTCAACGCCTGTGTTTGCCCGATGGGATAGTTCATCATTTGATGATATTCAATGGCTTTTTTAAACTGCTCCCTGGCTTTATCATTACGACCTATGCGCTGGTTTATCATGCCTGCAAGCTGTGAAATATAGCCCAATGTTAGCCAGTCTTTCACTTTAGCAGCATTGGTTTTTGCAATGGTAAGTACGCCTAATGCTTGTTCTATCCTGTCGGTTTCGGTGTAGCTTTGCGCTAATAACAATCTGAGTCTGGCTAGCTCTCGCTCATCTTGCTGATGTGTAGCTTGGTCGATTGCTGCTATCAATGTGGTATTAAGCTGTTCATATTGATGTTGCTGCAATTGGATGCTGGCCAGTAGACGCATGGCAACTAAGTTGTCGGGTGTGGAGTGTATGAGCTTGGATAAGTGCTGCTCAGCAGCCTTAGTGTCACCAAGTTGTAGCTGTGTCATTGCACTGAACAACAGCGGTGTACTATAGCGTGAATGGTATTGAGTTGCTGTCTTATTGTGTTGTGGGTTGTGTTGTGGATTGTGTTGTGGATTGAGCTGCTGAGTAATCAAGCTTGATGTTGCTAATATAGCTTGCTCGATACTTGAAGCGTTAACGACGCCCGCTTCTGTATGATGCTGCTGATGTAATGTAAACGCTAATTGATATTGATTATTGGCGCTGGTAATACGGGATTCAATCACTAATCCCGCGCCGGAGACGGCCATTAATTGCTTAATATCGACAGCTTGGCTCAAGTGATCATTAGAGATAAGCGAGATGATATTGATAATATCTTCGGTTTGCAGTAATGGGTAACTAACACCGACATTTAGCTGATTGATAAGCACATCCATCGCGGCATAGGGATTCCATTGCGAGTCTGTGCTGCCTGTTGCCAGTTGCACTGGAAGCACTAAAATAGTGCCAGTTTCTATTGCTGGGGCTTTAGTGGGCATCAGATAAGCATAAGCACTCATGCTAATAAGCAGTAAAAGTAAAACCGCCGCAATATATTTATTTTTATTCGATGATCTGGCGGGCGGCATCGTTATAGTCCTTTATTAATACCCTTTCAATAACGTAGTGGGTATTTAAGTTATTGTAAAGAAATGCTTCTTTACTCTTGCCTAATGATTCAAATTTGTATTTTGGTTAACTGTGTTTATTCGCTTCAGTCAGATCATCAATGAGTTCAACTGCAGCGCAGAAATGAAAAAACCGCCAACAGGCGGTTTTTCTACAACATACTTAATTAATCAATTGATGGCTCTTCGCTGTAATCAATACCGTGGTAGCTTAAGCAAGTATCGACTTCGTTGGCACTGCCTAAAATTACCGCAACACGCTGGTGGATTGCCGTTGGCTGAATATCCAAAATGGTTTCATAACCCGTTGATGCTTTTCCGCCAGCTTGCTCAACCAGTAACGCCATTGGGTTCGCTTCGTACATTAAGCGCAATTTGAATGGTCTGGCTGGATTTTTGTTATCTGTAGGGTAGGTAAAAATACCGCCACGGCACAATACTCGGTGCACATCACCGACCATTGCCGCAATCCAACGCATGTTAAACGATTGCTCGCGTGGGCCTATTTCCCCGAGTAACAAATCAGCAATATAGGTTTGTATTGGCGCTTCCCAAAAACGTTGGTTTGACATATTAATGGCAAACTCAGCCGTGTCTGGGGTGATCTGCACGTTATCGTCGGTCAGTAAAAATTCTTGGCTGTCGGGATCGAGAGTATAAAACTGAGTACCTTGGCCAGTGGTTAACGCCATCATGGTTGATGGGCCATACAATACATAACCCGCTGCCACTTGTTTACGCCCAGCTTGTAAAAAACTTTGCTCATTTAACTCTCCAGCGGGTGCGGGTAATACCGAGAAAATGGTGCCGACGAGTGAATTGATATCAATATTTGACGAGCCGTCGAGCGGGTCAAAACACACTAGGTACTCACCTTGAGTATTAACTTCAACCACGTAATCCTCTTCTTCTGAGGCTAAACCGCGAACATGGCCATCGGTTTTGAGAGCATTTTTAAGCATGTCATTGGTGATCACATCCAGTTTTTTCTGGGTTTCGCCTTGAACGTTTTCTTGATCGGTTGCGCCTAAAACGCCTGCTAAGGCGCCGCGCCGAACCGCAACACTAATGGCTTTTGAGGTGTCCGCTAAGGTGAATAATAATTGGGTTAAAGACGAGTTTACGGATTGTGCGCTAAGGGTTTGTGCCAAAGTCTGCATGGTATTTCCTATGACATGTGTGAGGTTTAAGGTCGATTTTGTACATTATTATGCAGCAAATCATACCCCACAATAGCGCTAATTTCAGCGATTGTTGTGTCGGGTTTTGGTTTTAGAGCAAATTAAGGCAAAATGTGGGCGGATTGAATTGCCCAAGGATTAATAATAATGACAACAACATGGAAGCATCATGCTTTAGCGGCAGTATCTGTCGTGCCACTTCTTTTTTCCAGCCCGGTTTTTTCAGTAACAGCAAACGTTAAAGGCAGCATTATGAACTCATCTACCACCGCGACATTGACTGCGATACCAGGTAATAATATGCCACTGACCATTGAGCGTATTCATGCGTCACCGGCATTAGCAGGTTCAAGTCCTCGTGGATTAGCCTTGTCACCTAATGGTAAGCGGGTGACTTATTTATCGAGTCGAGCTGATAACCAGCATTTCTATGATTTATGGCAAATGGATATCGCGACAGGTAAGCGCAGCGTGTTGATTAATGCGGAACAATTAGACGCAGGGGAATTGTCTGATGAAGAGAAAGCTCGCCGTGAGCGCCAACGTATTTATGGCCAAGGGATCATGGAGTATTTTTGGTCTGAAGACAGCCAACATATTTTAATTCCGGCTGCGGGTAAATTGTACTTATTTGATGTTCCAACGAATAACGTGGTTGAATTAGCCATTGGAGCAGGCTTTGCCACCGATGCGCGTTTGTCACCTAAAGGCCACTTTGTGTCGTTTGTACGCGATCAAAATTTATTTATATTAGCCCTAGACACACACAAAGTCAGTGCGTTAACGACCGATGGTAAAGGGCCGATTAAAAATGCCATGGCAGAGTTTGTCGCCCAAGAAGAAATGGATCGCATGACAGGATATTGGTGGGCGCCCGATGAGTCTGCTATTGCCTTTACTCGAATCGATGAAACGGGTGTTGAGTTAGTGACCCGTAATGAAATTTATGCCGACGGTATTAAATTAACCGATCAGCGTTACCCTTATGCTGGCAAAGCTAACGTTGAGATTGAGTTGGGAGTGGTTAGCTTAAAAGATCGAAGCATAAACTGGATTGATTTAGGCAAACAAAAAGACATGTATTTACCTCGTGTTGATTGGTTGCCAGACAGTCAACGGGTGTCATTTCAATGGCAAAGCCGCGATCAACAAACATTGGACTTACGCATAGCTTCGATAACCAAACCGAAACAAGTAACAACGGTGATCGAAGAACACAGTAACGCTTGGGTTAACCTAAACAATGACTTGCACTTTCTCAAGCAACAATCGGCCTTTATTTGGGGCTCTGAACGTGATGGTTTTCATCACCTGTACTTATTTGACTTACAAGGTAAGCAACTTAAACAGTTAACCCAAGGTGATTGGGCGGTCGATGCGCTTGAATTTGTCGATGAAGCCACGGGCTGGGTATATTTTAGCGGTCGTAAAAACAGCGTGGTCGAGCGTCATTTGTATCGGGTTAACTTGAAACAAGGTATGGACTCCATTGAGCGAATTAGCCAAGCATCAGGTATGCATGAGGCAGTATTTGCGGATAAAAAGCCGGTTTATTTAGATTACTTTAGTAGCTTACAGCAACCGCCACAAATAAGTTTACACAATGATACTGGCAAGCAGTTAGCTTGGGTTGAGCAAAATGAAATTGATAACAACCATCCTCTGTATGATTATGCGGGTTTATGGCAAATGCCTGAGTTTGGTCAAGTAACCGCTGAAGATAACCAAGCACTGCAGTATCGATTATTTAAACCGGTTCCTTTTGATGCAGCTAAACAGTATCCGGTTGTGGTCAGGGTATACGGTGGGCCGCATGCGCAGTTAGTGGTCAATAGCTGGAGCGAAGCGGATTATTTTACTCAGTATTTACTGCAGCAAGGTTATGTTGTATTCCAGTTAGATAACCGGGGTTCGGCTCATCGTGGTACTCAATTTGAGCATGTGATTTATCAAAATATGGGTGATGCGGAAGTGAGTGACCAAAAGGTCGGGGTAGATTACTTACGCAGTTTACCTTTCGTTGATGGTGATAACATTGCCATTTATGGCCACAGTTATGGCGGCTACATGGCGTTAATGAGTCAGTTTAAGGCGCCAGGTTATTTTAAAGCCGCTATAGCGGGGGCACCCGTAACCGATTGGCGTTTGTACGATACCCATTACACTGAACGTTATATGGGCAACCCAGAAACCAACAAACAAGGTTACGACGCCAGCAGTATTTTACCTTACGTCAAAGATTATCAGTCGGGCTTATTGATGTATCACGGCATGGCTGATGACAATGTACTGTTTGAAAACAGCACTCGAGTGTATAAGGCATTACAAGATGAAGGTAAATTGTTCCAGATGATGGATTACCCGGGGTCTAAGCATTCAATGCGCGGTGAGAAAGTACGTAATCATTTGTATAAATCATTAGCGGCATTTTTAGATCAACAGTTAAAATAAGCGATATATTTTTAAATGATTAGCTAAAAAGCAGACAATAAAAAACCAGGTGAGACCCACCTGGTTTTTTATTGCGGTTAACTTAAACGGTTAACTTAAGCGGATCACGCTTCTAAGTCGCCACAAAAACGATAGCCTTCACCGTGAATAGTCGCGATGATTTCTGGCGTGTCAGGTAAGCTTTCAAAGTGCTTACGGATACGACGGATCGTCACATCAACAGTGCGGTCGTGGGGTTTTAACTCACGGCCGGTCATTTTTAGCAGTAAATCAGCACGAGTTAAAATCTTGCCTGGATTTTCAACAAAATGAAGCATCGCACGAAATTCGCTGCGTGGTAGCTTGTAAGATTCACCTTGTGGAGTAACCAAAGAGCGGCTATTAATTTCTAGGCTCCAGCCGTTAAAGCGGTAAAACTCAACAGAACCTTTTTCTTCGGTTTCCGCCGCCGCATTATTAACGCGAGTTAACAGGTTACGGGCACGGATCGTTAATTCGCGAGGGTTGAATGGTTTAGTGATATAGTCATCTGCACCAATTTCAAGCCCTAAAATTTTATCAACTTCATTATCTCGACCGGTCAAGAAAATAAGACCGATGTTATTAATTTCACGTAGTTCACGTGCTAATAATAAGCCGTTTTTACCTGGTAAGTTAATGTCCATAACAACAAGGTTTATCTTGTTTTCTTGCATGGCTCTATGCATTTCTGCGCCGTCATTGGCTTCGGTGACAACATAGCCTTCAGCTTCAAAAATACTGCGCAATGTATTACGAGTTACTGCTTCATCTTCAACAATTAAAATGTGCGGATTTTGCATAATATATACCTGATTTTATAAAATTCGATTCTAGCCACGGTGTGCTAATAGATTGCAATAGCGCGTTAACATATGCGCTATTATTCCGATATTTTTGGGTGTTTATCTATGTCTACCCTGAATTAAACACTCTCTATAAACTCGATGACGTAACGCTTAATGCGGGTTACTGAGTCTGCTTGCGTTAACTAATTGCCATTACGCTAAGGTACGCGTTTACACTTATGCATGATGGTGTAAAAAGTGGTGTAAAATTTGTTGCACCTAGGCTTACTTACTATGAATGCCATTTAGAAAGATAGTTCCTTCCTGTCGCAAACTTATTTAATCGTATTAATGTTTTATCAAATGTAGAACAAATTTAGTACGACTGTAAACTTTACATCAATAAATCTTCACGCTCACAACAATATATGCTGAGATTTTCAGGTGTATGTAGCCAACTTTGCTACAATGATTTAATAGTGCGTGATGCTATTGTACTCGTTTTAGGCATTTGTTAACAAATTAAATGTTAAAAAATTAATATAACAGTCAAGTATATAAAAGATTAATATTACTAAGTTGATAATAATAAATGATTTTTAAGTATTAAACTGGTGATTAGATCGCAAATCTTTTCGATATCTAACCTAATTGTTAGACTCATTTTGGCTTAATTAACGAAAAAATATTATGGAAAATGTTATCGATACATTGTGGTATGAATATCAAACGACTCATTTTTTGTTCACCCAACGCCTTTCTAATGATTTCCCATTTGCTATAGTTACCGCTCATAACCCCCGGGGGACTAGCCTCTCACCGAGTCAAAATCGTTTACTTGATCATCAGCTTCAATCTAAAATCCAACAGTATAATCGGCCCTATCGTGCCTTAATCGGTGCGGCCGCTGATTGGTCACATATGGAAAAAAGCTGGGCAGTTTTTATTGATAAAGAACAGGCTGTTGAGCTAGGAAGAGAGTTAAATCAACATGCAATTTATTACGTTAATCAAGGTTTGATATCTCTGGTTGCGTGTCTTGATACCATCAAACCTGACGTTGAAATGGGCGCATTTAATCAGCGATTACGGCTGGTTAATGAACTGCCAGAGATTAGTTTCTATACTGGATGAGCGCTGGGTTAATTTAGAGCGCTTAATCGCTACTGAATGTTTTGAGTCATTAATCGAGACAATAAAATATATATTGTCTCGATTAATTGCGTTATTTGGTTTTTTTTGCGTATATATTGGCTTTTTTCTAATATAGAACAATGACAGATCCGCTATCGCTACGACAGATTATCTAACAACAAAGATATTTTTATCAAAACAGTGTTTTTTTACTGGGTTTGTTGATTGACTTGTTAGGGCATTTGTTGCTATTTTCAACAGCTCTCCTTCGGGAGAAACAGAAGAGGAGCGTTAACTAGGTAGTAAGTGAGAGGATGCCAGTCCGATGACAACTTATGATGGAGATTAGCGCCGAGGTATCAGTTTGTTTGGCGAACATTGATATCGGTCGTTTAGGCTGAATCCTAACGATTGTCACCTTTTTTTGGTGGAGAGCTTCTGGTGATGATTGCTGTTTCCCTTCTATAAGGGTGCGTTATCTTAGCACCAGGCTCTTCGAACGTAGTGTGTTCGGAGCGTATATCATGTTAGTAAATCACGTCTTATTTTCTAGTCTTTGGCAAACTGCGGAGGCATCAGTATGAGCATTATCTCTGAAACTGTTGTTCTTGAAACCGTGGTGCCTGAAATAGCCACATCAGAATTAGTCGTAGCCAAATTTGGCGGTACGTCGGTTGCTGATTACGCCTCTATGAGTCGTTGTGCCAATATTGTCTTGGCTAACCAAGCCACTCGTCTCGTGGTGGTGAGTGCCTCCAGTGGTGTCACCAATTTATTAGTTGAGCTGACTCAAGCTAATGTCAACGATGAACGACGACTAGTACTCCTTAAGCAAATTGCTCAAATTCAATATGCGATTCTCGATGAATTAGGCCGTCCACAAGACGTGGCGGCCAGTATTGATAAAATTCTGAGCCGAATGTCAGTATTAAGTGAATCGTTAGAACTTGATCGCAGCAAAGCGATTATGGACGAATTGCTGTCAACGGGTGAGCAATGTTCATCGATTTTATTTTCAGCGGTTATTCGGGAAAAAGGCACCGCTTCAAATCATTTCGATGTGCGTCAGGTGCTGCGTACCGACAGCTATTTTGGCCGTGCAGAACCACAGATTGAAGTCATTTCAACGCTTGCTGGTGATTTTTTAAAACCCTTACTTGCTCGTTATATCATTGTCACCCAAGGATTTATTGGAGCTGATGACAGTGGCCGAACCACAACATTAGGCCGTGGTGGCAGTGATTATTCGGCGGCATTACTGGCTGAAGCGCTCCGTGCCACAGCGGTTGAAATTTGGACCGATGTCGCCGGTATTTATACCACTGATCCACGGCTTGCCCCTAATGCGCGTCCCATTGCCGAAATTAGCTTTAATGAGGCGGCTGAGATGGCCACCTTTGGCGCTAAAGTATTGCATCCCGCCACCATTTTACCGGCTGTGAGACAAAAAATTCAGGTGTTTGTGGGATCAAGTAAAGCCCCTGAAATGGGCGGAACTTGGATCCGCCATCAAGTAGACGATACCCCAGTATTTAGAGCTGTGGCATTGCGCCGCGATCAAACATTACTTAACTTGCATAGCTTACAAATGTTACATGCTCAGGGTTTTTTAGCAGAAACGTTTGCGACTTTAGCTCGACATAAAATTTCGGTGGATCTCATTACCACCTCTGAAGTTAACGTGGCATTGACCTTAGATAAAACCGGTTCTGATTCGAGCGGACACGGCTTGTTAAGTGAGTCATTATTGCAAGAGTTATCGCAGCATTGTGGTGTTCGCGTCGAAGAGAACTTAGCCTTAATCGCCATTATAGGTAATCGTATTGCATCGACTGCGGGTGTTTGTAGTCGCGTATTTAAGGTGCTGGAAAACCATAATGTAAGGATGATTTGCCAAGGCGCCAGCCCACATAATTTATGTGTCCTAGTGGCAGAGTCGGAAGCGGCGCAAGTGGTTAATGCCTTGCATCAAAATCTGTTTGAGTAATACCAATCCTATTAAATATGCGATCTTTCAGCGGGAGTTCAAAGTGCTGTAGGCAAGGCAGATGATTGAAGCGAATAGTTATTCTCGGTAACAAGCTCCTGCGTTACTCTACCTCCAGCATCCATGCCGTCGTATTTTGAAAATATCTAACGAAGCATAAAGTACTTTGAAACCCGCCAGAATGGAGTCTCTCAGGTATTCCACTTCTGTGTTGCATCGATTTAAAAGGGAACAACCATTTCTACATCAATGCGCCTTGAATTGAAAAACCTGAGAGACTCTGAACTGACCAGATATTTAATGAGATTGGTATCATCATATGACTAAAGCAATACAATCGTCAGTGCAGGTCGGAGAACTGGCGACGGGGCAAGCATTGACCGTGCCGTTATATACATTCTCTGGCAGTGAGTTGTTTTCGCCCAGCGTTTATATTCAGGCCAATGTTCATGGTGCCGAAGTGCAGGGAAATGCAGTGATTTATCAACTGATGACCTTGTTAGAAGGTTATCAAGTACTAGGTGATATTACGCTTGCGCCATTGGCCAATCCATTAGGGATTAATCAAAAGAGTGGTGAGTTTACCTTAGGACGGTTTGATCCGATAACTGGGGTGAATTGGAACCGAGAGTATTTTGATCACAACATCAAGGTGCAAGCTTGGTATACCGAGCATCAACATTTAAACGATAATGAACTGTTTCAGGCTTATCGTTCAATGTTGGTTGGAGCTTGTCAGGCTCGATTGGAGCTCCCTTTTGGGCTCTCTACCGGTCATCGGTTGGCTGTGAGTTTACAAACCATGGCACATCAAGCAGATATAGTGCTTGATTTACATACTGGGCCTAAGTCGTGCAAGCATTTGTATTGCCCTGAGTATGATGCGGATGCGGCGAGATTTTTTTCGATCCCATACACGCTGATTATGCCTAATAGTTTTGGCGGAGCGATGGATGAAGCCACGTTTTGTCCATGGTGGCAGTTAACCGAATATGCCGCGAGCCAAGGTCGTGAGTTTTCGGTACCCGTGTCTGCATTTACCTTAGAGCTCGCCAGTCAAGAACGAATTGATTTAGCCGACGCGTTAGAAGATGCCAAAGGCATATTGGCTTATTTAAGTTATCGTGGTGTGATTGCTGAAAAAGTCACTCCAGCAGATATGCCTCGATTTGGTTGTTACTTATGTGACTACAAAAAGTTTCATGCACCTAAAGCTGGTTTAATCGAATATCGCGCGGTACTGGGTGAGCCGTTAGCAGCAGGGCAACCATTGGTGAATATTTTACGCATTGATCTTTATGGCACTGAACAGGCTTATCAAGCCATTAGTTTACCCATGGATTGCGTGCCAATTTTACACTTTGCTTCAGCGTCAGTTCACCAAGGGACTGAACTGTATAAGGTGATGACCAAGGTGTTTTCGATAACCCACTAATGTGATGTTATCAACCCCCCGTTTTGATACTAAATCCTCTCGGTGTTGCTTTGTAAAACAGCTATAATAATGCCTGCATATTGCAGGCATTATTATTATCCGTTTTGAGTTCTCTGAAATAGAAACGTTGTAATAGGAACTCATTATATGGGCGGTTAATTAGCTGCCTAAAATCTGCAGTGGAATGGCCAACATCTCGTCGCCTGAAGCGGCAAAGTACCAAATAATACCTACTAAGCTTGCCACTGTGAGCAAATACCATACGGTAGAGAAAATTTGTCCGTAACGATCTAAGGGTAATAAATGGCTTTGGTGGCGTCCACGCCATTCGACAATGATTTCGATACTGCCAATAAGCAGCAAAAAGCCGAGAAGCGCTAAGCCTAAGCTATAGCTGATAAAGACCCCTATAGCGGCACCCGCGGCACAGGCGACCAGGCCAATTAAGCTGTTCATGGAGAAGCTAATACTTTTCAGAATATGGCCGCCATCAAGCGGTAAAATGGGCAGTAAATTAAATAGATTTAGCAGGGCATTGAATGCCGCTAACCCAGCAAAGAATATGTTACCTGTTATCCAATAAAGTCCGACACAAATAATTGATAAAATCAGCCCAAAAGTGGGGCCCATAATTGAAATATACACGTCTTGCCAACGGGTGTTGATCCGCTCATCACTTAACGCTAAGCCACCAACAAAAGGGATTAAATAGATACCTTTTGTTTTCATACCGAAATGCTTCATTGCTCGAATATGACCGTATTCATGGAACATTAAGCAACCGATGAGTGCTAAGGCAAATTGAAATGAAAATAGCCAAGAATAGGCTGCAACACTAGCTCCAGCAAAAAGGACTTTAACCACTTTGGCACTTTTTAACAGTTTAAAACCTAATGATGCAAGTCCAACAACACTGATTTTTTGAGTTTTTACCGCGGCGACTTCAGGGGTTTGACGTTCAATCTCTTCAACGGTTCTTTGCCCTTGGGTGATGGTTTCATCATCAATTAATAAGCAGTAATCAAGCTGGAATGGCTGCCAGTTAACATCGATTTCTAATCGTACTGGAAGTGAACCAATACTTGGCTTAACGGTTTCGTCATCGTTAGTATTGGTTTCAGTCGGGACGGATGTGTGCGTTGTCAGTTCAAATGAATGGATATGAAAGGCTTGGTCGGAAGCACTCGCAGACTTTTGCGATACCAGTTGATTGTCCCAATAAAGTTGCTGCCAACCCGCAATCGAGCCTTCTAATCGCAGACGTTTACCTAGACATTCAATATTTAATAATTCCATTAAGGATTCTCTGGGGTTATGGACGTTGAGCATCGGGCATTTTGCCAGAGCGATGTCACTAGCTCAATGGGTTCGACAATTATATTCGTTAATCTTAATTTTAATCTTAGGTTTATGACTGAGTGATTAAGCTAAGCATTACGTCGGTAAGGTTAAGGTTGATAACAGTAAAAACGCTGTGATATGGGCTGTTATCTAAAGCGGAAGTCACGCTTTTAATAAAGCTGTTCTAATTCGGCAACGGTGGCGATACCTTGTTCAACGGTCGTAAAGATTATCTTTGCACTGCAACAATGGCCTTGAAACTGGCCAAATTGACGGACAAGAGGCAACATTTGCAGTACGTTCATTTGCTGGTCTTGTTTCACCAAGTAGGGGAGTTGTGCCACATTATTGTTGGCAACGTCGACTTGTTCAGCGGTTTCAATGTGGTAAATGCAACCTGCGGTGTCGATCAGTTTATCGTGCAAGCAGACGGTAAATTGATTGGCGCAAATAAAGCTTAACCAGTCTTGGTGGTTTGCCAGATACATTAATTCATCATCTTGATCAAATTGCAGTATGGCGGGCCAATGTATGTGTTGCATAGTTACCTGTAAATCAATGTGGGTTGGTTTAATCTGCTAACGGTTGCTGTAATCGTATGAAATTTCTTGATTCACATTTTTAACAACACATGAGGCATGTTCGCGTTGGGTGCGATTAAACGCATTGCCAATATGAATTTCCACGTTATTAAAAATGTATTTTTCTGCTTTGATAAAGTAATTATTATAGTAATTTTCTACTTCAATAAGATTTTGATTATATTCTACTTCTTCCTTTGTTTGCTCCTCGGTCATCTGCTTCTTTTGGTCAAGCATCATTTTGACTTGCTCTACCATACCCGCATCACTTTGCCATTCAGCTTTGGGGGGCAATTTACGCAGTCTGGCCTCGAGTTCTAATCCGGCGACAACCATGCCTTTGATGCCGGCATCCAGTTCTTTGAGTTGTAGCTTTAGTTCACCTTGATGCATAGCACAAAATAGTTCGGTTTTGGTACTGGCTTTAGCGCCAAGCACAATAGCCCTAATCCCCTTTGCCGCGGTGGCTTTACCGCCGACTAAGTCACCGCGTCGTGATTGAGCATCACTGACGGTAATGCAGCCTCCTGACGTTGAATGACTGTGTAACAACTGTTTAGTGACTAAAATATTGCCCTGTGCTTCTAGATGAGAATATTGTACAAATTGGGCACAAATTTGGCCGGTGGCGGTAATCTTGGTACTGAGCTCTTGGTCTTTAATTAACCGACCAATGATGCCTTTGCTGACAATAACGTCACCTTGCGCTTCAATGGTGGCTGAGTCAACAAACCCCATGACGGTAACATCACCACTGGCTTTGACTTCCATCCCTTCATGCACATCGCCGGTAATTAAAATACTACCTTTAAAATTCACATGGCCAAAGCGAACATCAACATCTTTAATTTGCAGTATATCGTCGACTTGCATGCCTTGACGGTTTTCAACCGGTTGGCCTGGAACTGTGGCGATGAGTTTGTTTGGATCCTTAGGGTGTAAGCCGGTGCCTGTACCGGGCTCCATGGGTTTGTCTTGACCTGTGATTTGTTGCAGTACATCACCATGGATATTGAATCCTGGGCTACCAGTGGTTGCTGGGGTCTTAATCATTAATATATCGGTGGGCTTAACGGTAATTAATGCGCCTAAATTACGCATATCGACCGAGCCGTCTTCACGTTCTTGAGGTTGTAATAAACGTTCTCGCGCCAGAGCTACCTTACGGGTTAATGTGGCATTTTCGCCATTCACTGCCGCTTTACCGCAGGCGATAACGCCCTCACAGCATTCCCCTGGTGGTAAAATCGATAAGCGTTGCATTAACCCCATAATGTTAGGTTTACTTAAGCCCATTTTAATTTTTTGATTTTTGAGGGTATTAAGTACGTCTGATAGGGTGATGTCTTTACCGCCCCAAGCTGAGGTGATTTTCATACTAGCTTGCATTTTATCGTCATTGATATTGATGTCCACTGCACCATCTTTACGTTCAGCTATCGCAAAAAACAGTTCGTGATCCCCTAGATTTTGGCCGCAAAGCGCATTGACTTCAGTGACCGCTTTATTAATGGCAGGGGCAATGGGAAACAACATTGCAAAAGTTGCCTGTGTTAGTAAGGCGTTGATATCCTCTTCTAGCACGGGACCATGAGTATTGGGAATTATGCGTAATTCGGCTTTACTTTTATCTGCGCTTAGTGCGATTAGTGAAGGCTCTAACATAGCATCCTTTGTTGTTATTTTTATATCAGATCAATACTGGAAATAAAATAGTAACGACATAAATTCAAAAATGTTTACTATTTTACCTTGCAGTAAATTTAGCCGATTTTAATCTCCATTTCCAGCAGTAAGCTCGCTTTGTTGTCCATAACTGAAGCTGTGTCACGGGAGGTTCGATCTTGGGATTAACGTTGATGGAGATATAATTTGTACTTATTGTTTTCAGCCAACACATTCACTTTACCAAAATGAGTCGCAATGGTATCAGCATAGGGCAGGTGGCGATTAGCAACAATTTGCCAGACGCCTTTAGGCGCCAAACTGATTGCGCTGGATTTAACAAACTGGGTCGCAATGTCGGTGGTGCTGGTTAACCCATCATGAAACGGTGGGTTGGAAATAATGCCATCAAATTTACCGGTAATTTGATTAAATCCGTCAGAAGGATAGATTTTTGCGTGCATATTATTGGCTGCAAGGGTTAATTCACATGACAGCAATGCCATCGCATTGATATCAATACATTCCATGGCTAGCTTTGGATTGGCTTTTAGCAATGCCGCCGTAATGACCCCTGCACCACAACCAAAATCGAGGACTCTGCCGTGTAAGTTGTTTGGTAAATGCAACAGTAATAGTTCGGTGCCCTGATCGAGACGCTTTTCACTGAAGACCCCTACCACATTGCAAATTTGCAGTTTACCTTGTGGTGTATCTAATGAATATTGGCTTACCCAATCACTGATTGATAGCCTGGGTGCTACTTGAGTTAAATAACTGACATACACTAAACAATGACGGGCATTATCTTGTTTGATGGGGGGGGAGTAATAATCAGGCGTGAGTTTATCAATTGATTTAATCCCACCTTTATTCTCACCCACAATCATTAATTGGCCGTCGATACGTAAATGCTGCGCCGCAAGTTGCAGTAAGTAACCCATTAACGGTTTAGCTTTTGCAAAGTAAATAATAACCGTGTCAAATTTTGTATCAACTAATGAGTCAGGCAGCTGATGGCCAAAATAGCACTGCAATTTATTATTAGCATAGGATGACAATGTTAGGTGATGATTAAAATCCAGCGCTAGGGCAGTGACATTCTCTGCAAACTCAAGACATTGATGCGCAAAAGTATCAGCTTCATAGTTGAGCACTAACACATTATGTTTATGAAAATATTTGCTGTTTCTAATTAAGGCTTGAGAAGGATTTGTTAACACGTCGGTTGCTCATAATGCTAGTGATAAAATACCTGCTGATATTAACACAATCCCCACTTTGATAGCGGGGATTGTGTTAGGCAGCAATTAAGGCGTTTGTACCGATTGTGGTAATAAGCTAAACATTTTATTGGCTATATCAACATTGTCTTGATGGCCACTAAACAATCTGGCGCCGGGGCCCGCTGCGAATACCTGAACATCCATGGCGGTATGGCCGCCACTTGTCCAACCGGTATTAGATTGAATATCAATTAATTTTCGCAGTGCAATAGCAAGTGGCTCATTACCTTGCATACGTGCAGTTTGCAATTGACTGTATTCTACTTCGCTTGGGGTAAACCCCAATAGTGTTGCGGTTATGGTCTGCCAATCCTCTGCGGCAATAGCACGCGTGGCAATCACATCTGGGCTAGCTTGAACCTTATGCAGTACTTCAGGATGCCATTCGTATTTGTCGTGTGCGCCCACTGACAACCCACCGGTATTATGATCGGCTGTCACAACCATCAGGGTGTCTTTACTTTGACGAACAAATTGTTCAACCACTTCAATTGCGGCTGCAAACTCATCCATTTCACCCATCGCGGTAGCAATATCGTTACTGTGACCCGCCCAATCAATTAAGCTGCCTTCTACTAATAACACAAAACCTTGCTTATTTTGCGACAGTAAATCGAGTGCCTTTTGCGTCATATGACTGAGTTTATGCGCTTTTTTATCATTAATCCCCCAAGGTAACTGTACATCGGCAAATAGCCCTAATACTTTCGGGTGATGAACCGACTCAAGTTGGGAGAGTTCACTAATGTGTTGGTAACCTTTAGCGGTGAACTGCTCAAGCAATGTTGGGGTGAAATATTGCTGGCCACCGCCAAGGATGACATCAGCATCGGTGGTTAAATAAGCCTGTGCGATATCAATATAATTACTACGACTTTCATTGTGAGCAAGAAATGCCGCAGGTGTAGCATGGTTTACTTGGGAGGTAACCGCTACGCCAGTTGACAAGCCTAATGCTTTTGCTCTTTCCATTAAGGTTGTCAGTGGGCGTTTTTCGGTATCAACGGCAATAGCACCATTATAACTTTTGACCCCAGTAGATAATGCGGTTGCCGATGCCGCCGAGTCGGTTACATAACCACTGACAGAAGCAGGGTAAGTGCTTGCCATACCAACGAGTAAGCGATCAAAAACCGTTTGTTCAATCTCTTCTGTCTCAGGGTTATCTTTATAGTAACGATAGGCCGTGGTGTAAGCAGGTCCCATACCATCGCCAATCATAATAACAATATTTGTCGGTCTTGAAGGACCGACAGTCGGCACATTATTACTGGTTGTGTTGGCCTCAATAGGCGAAATAACGACTTCATCAGCCATTGCACCCGTTACGACCAAGCTAGAGACCAATAATAATCTGCTAATTATTCGTTGGTAGGTAGATAGAAAATGCATGATTAATCCTATTTCTGCTGATTGATACGGGCTTCGATGGCATCCATAAGCATGCCGGTAATGTCAACGTCATATGCGGCTTCAATTTCTCTAATGCAGGTTGGGCTGGTGACATTGATTTCAGTTAACTTATCACCAATGATGTCTAAACCAACAAAAATAAGGCCTCGTTTTTTCAATTCTGGACCAATGGCGCGGGCTATTTTCCAATCACTTTCTGATAATGGCTGGGCTACTCCACTGCCGCCAGCCGCTAGGTTGCCACGGGTTTCACCTTTCATCGGGATACGCGCTAATGCGTATGGAACCGGTTCACCGTCAACCACTAAAATACGCTTGTCACCTTGAGTTATCTCAGGGATAAAGGCTTGAGCCATTGCGAACTGCTGGCCATAACTGGTGAGCGTTTCGATAATGACCCCGACGTTAGGGTCATCTTTTTTCACTCTAAAAATAGACGTGCCGCCCATGCCATCTAATGGTTTTAAAATAATATCTTGCTTCAATTGGTGGAACGCTCGAATACGTTTAGCATCACGGGTCACAAGAGTGTCTGGCGTAAACTCAGAAAACCATGCTGTAAACAGTTTTTCATTGGCATCACGTAAGCTTTGAGGCTTGTTAACGATTAATACGCCTTCTTCTTCCGCCCGTTCCAGCATATAAGTGGCGTAGATGAATTCGGTATCAAATGGTGGATCTTTGCGCATTAAGATCACATCAAGATCTGCCAACGGGGTATCAATTGACTCGCCTAATGTAAACCATTGGTTAGCATCTTGCTTTACCGATAATTCACGCATGTTGGCCATGGCTTTGCCGTTGACCATCGCAAGATCATGCATTTCCATATAAAACAATTGGTAGCCACGTGCCTGTGCGGCTAATAACATCGCGAAGCTGGTATCTTTTTTGATGTTAATGTCGCTAATAGGGTCCATAACAATGCCGAGCTTAATCATGTGTTTATCCTTAATAATATCCAAGATGATATCGGTTTGGGTTAACCAATATCGCCAAATTTAACTTGTAATGCAGTAATAGCAGTCAATGATGCGGTTTCTGTACGCAGCACTCTTGGCCCCAATAAAATATCGGTAAAATGCTCAGTTTCGGTCATGGCAATTTCTTCGTCAGATAAGCCGCCTTCTGGGCCAATTAATAATCTTACTTTGTGGTGTTGATCGGTTAACTGTAAGCCATTAATGCCGTGTGAAGCTCTTGGGTGTAAATTCAGTTTTAAGGCTTCGGTAGATTCTTCACACCATTGCGCCAATGTCATTGCAGGGCGAACAACCGGTACGATACTGCGGCCAGATTGTTCACAAGCACTGACGACAATTTTTTGCCATTGTTGTTGTTTTTTCTCTAAGCGATCACCATTAAGTTTGACACCACAACGATCTGAAAATAAGGGTGTAATCCTTGTTACGCCTAGCTCAACCGATTTTTGGATCGTAAATTCCATTCGGTCACCACGAGAAATTACCTGACCTAAGTGCAAGTCTAATGTTGATTCGTTGTTGTTAGCTTGACAACTTAAGACGTTGACAGTGATGGATTTTTTACTTATTTCAATAATTTCAGCTAAGTAATCATTACCATCACCGTTAAACAAGCTGATGTGGTCCCCCATACCCATTCGCAATACTCGGCCGATATGGGCGACACCATCCTCATCTAATTGAAGCGTTTGCCCTTGTTGTAAATTGTCTAGGGGCTGAAAAATGCGTGGGACTCTCATCAGTGTTGACCTTATTTAACCAATTGTTCAAGGGGGAGCTTGATCGTCAATTAACGAACTAAGCCGTTATTTTGGCATTGTTTGAATACAAAATCATTATGATTACCTTGGTTAGCAGCGATTAAGGTATCACGTTGGCATTCCGTGGCGCTGATTGGTTGCATTTTGTTCCATGCGTTAAACAACTTTTGTTGGCTATTACTGATTTGCAGACCATAGGTTTGTTGCATATAAAGGTAAGTTCGAGCGATAGGCCCTCTTGCTTGTTTGGGGGGTTGTGCTTTGCGGCCTTTAAAGTCGATAATCATTTTACACTGCCCGTATTGATCCGCTTTTCCGCCCCAATCACTAAAACGAAAATTGCTGCGATCACCGTTCACCTCACCTACAGCAGGAACAAGATTGTGTAAATCGGCTGCCATTTTTTTAAATGCAGCATTATTTTTATTGCAGTTTTTTCGACCACCGTCTTGCCAGCATTGCAGTTGATGACCAAATTCCCATGCGGGAACCACATGCTCCCATTCGATACGGTTGGCTCTAATGATTTGTTTTCTAACTTTATAACCACAGCTAGCATGATCCGCTTGCCATAATTTTCCTGCGATGGCGATATCGCAGCCGCAATAGAAGGTGCTGAGTGGTAAGTGTTGTTGGTAAATCTTTTTAGCCATTTTTTTGGCTTGACCGAAACTGCTGGAATGTTCTGCCGCGATAAGTGTGGATGAAAAAATGCCGCACAGAAGCGACACCCAAAAGAACCAAGAGAGTGTGGATGATAAGCGCAAAATAAACCCTAAAATTAACAAAAAACATCATTACAGTGCAGGCTTAGCCTGTCATTTTGGCTGATGTTAATCCATCGCATGCGATGACGCAATTGATAATGTTAGGTGCTAAAAGGGGTTAATGTTTGTTGGCAACGGCGACAGCGATATTGAGTCTGGCCTCGCACAATTCTGTTGTGACGTCTTATGGTTAATTGCACACTGCCACAACCGCAAAAATATTCAAATTGTTGACCACTGACGGACTGGATATTGAGTTGGTGAGTGGTCTTTGGCGTAATACTAAATGTTGTCATCATGACGCTTTGCCATTCTTTACCGTGAGGTTTTACTTTACCAAATAGATGGAAACACACCAAATGGCTAATTTCATGTGGTACCACTTCGTTAATAAAAATATTTGGATTTTCAGTTAGTAAAACAGGATTGAAGCGCAGTTTATTGGTTTGTAAATGCGCCGTCCCCGCGCTTTTTCCGCGTAAGCTAAAATGTACGCTCGGACGAGGAAATTGACGTTTGAAATATTGCTCTGCTAATTGGTAGTCTGCTTCGACTTTGGCCAATATCTGCTGTTGTAACGGATCGCTAACGGCAGTGTTTGGCGATTGGTGGGTTCGAGGCCCTACTGATAACGAAGACCCCTTTGTATGGATGTCTTGCGTTAGCGCTTGGTGCGCGCGCTGGGTGAGATTGAAGATATTTTTAAACATGATGAAATGCTTCACTTACCTACACGAATATTCAATGAGAGACTCAAGCAAGCAAAGCATAGACATTTTATATTAGTCTTTTGACATTACAGAGTGCTCGCCGCTGCGGCTATCATGGCACGAATTTGCTCGACGATGTCTGACTCTACTTGTGAGTCGTAGCCTTTAATACGTGGAGTATGAATGTGTCCTACGGGTAAGTTCAAGTTAAATTGGTCTCGAAGTAAAATACTGCGATAGGAAATTTCATTAGATAAATAGCCCCCACCAGAACCTTCAACTGAAATTTCATTTTGTAATTCAGCCAGTGATGATGCCTTAAATTGCCCCCTAGATAAGGTGTTAATTTGATGATTGTCATTGACGCTCCAATGACCTTTAACCGCTGCCATTGCTTCAACGGGCAGAGAAAATTGCACAAACTCAGGGCCATTTAATTTTCCATCGGAAGAAGTGCCACCGTTAAATAACGGCGCTTTAGGATTGCTGTGACTGGCGCCGGTTAATACATTTAAATTGTCTGGTGCCTCTGCACTGCGGTTACGTCCAGGAAAACGTTCGATATCGAAATTTTCCCGGCCCATGCTAATGGTAAAGACCATGTCGACACTGTTTTCACGATAAAAGGGCGTGAGTAACGATTCGATAATACCATTGTCGAAATCGCTAAATCTCACAGGGATCATCACGGTTTCTATCTGTGCTTTTTTACCATTAATCTCAAAACGATAGCCATCAAATGCTAAAGCCGCTAAGCCTGATGGATTACTTTGGCCAATATTTCTATCAAGAAAAAAGGGATCGAAACCGGTCACTAAAATATTAATTTGGGTATCGGGTAAAAATTCAATATCGCTAAAACCGCGAGACGATTTCTCAACCGCTTTGACCAAAATATCACGTTGCCAGTCGGCAACATTAAATCCGACTCTTTCTTGCTTTAGAACGTTACGCATACTTAGACGGCTCCAGTACAACGAGCGATCGTCACTGTGCCCCGATTGTACATCGCGTACGGCTTGCTGCCATAACCTGTGTCCTTGATGCGCCGCCATTTCGGTAACGGCTAACTCATCATTGGATTGGGCTAACTTGACCTCTAAAGTATCACTGATAGCTTGATAACGATTAACCACCTGCGGCATTGTTTGCCCAGCCTTTGATACACGCATCTCTTCAATGTTTTTTTTGAGTTGTCCTGCATTAACTGCATTCGATAGCGTGGCTAATACCAATGAACTTAACATTATAAAAGCGCTGTGTTTAATCATGATGGTTCCTTTAGGGCCCTAGATATCCATATTGGGGTTATGTTTAACGATGTTACTGCCCGCTAGGCTAGGTAACGGTTATTCTAAGTGACAGTTATAACACAGTTGTTTCGGCTATTTAATAGCACTTTGAATACTTGTACACGTGTAGTTCATTTTTGAGTGGTGGATTTATGTTGATAATTTGTTTGGCCGTTAAACTTTACCGTGAGGTTAATTATCTTGATTACAGCGTGGGATTAGCTTGTGCTGTTTCCGAGCGAATGAGTTTGAGTATGAGCTTTAATCAACGGTTTTACAGTAAAGCTAAACAAAGACCAGAAGGTGGAGAGTGGCGGGAAATTCCTCGAACTGACACCAATACCGCGAATTTGGGTATTGGCGCTACCTTAGCCTTGTCACCTAATTTATCCATGGTGACCTCAATAGGCTCCGGGTTAACTGAAGACTCCCCAGATTATCAAATTAGCGTGCGATTGCCTTATCGTTTTTAATTTAGTAAAAGGAATTGGCATTCTTTATCAGTCAATCGGTATCACCTCAAGCGGCCTATTTTAAGCCGTTTGAGGTGATATACCCAAACGATTTCGAAATGCAGGATTGAGCATGTCCAGAAGTGGCAGCGTTCAAGGTGCTAGGAATAGGGCTCCTACGGCTGCTAGAGCGACCTTAGGTCTGCTAGGCTCTAACAATAGGGGGCCTGCTGCTAGATCCTAGGACCTAAAACCTAGCACCTAGAAGGAGCGAAGCACCGCCCTCTGGCGAGCTTGCGAGTTCCTAGAACCTATAAGTCGCGAAGCGACGTTCTCGGTAAGGTGTCACCATTATCTTATATCACGGCCTGGTTCAGTTATCCTACGGGAGCGCTGAAACGAGTATGCTGAAATGGCTTAGTGTATACCCTTAACTCATCATTGAATGCAATGATTCTTGGCTGGTATAACGTTTGGTGAAAAAGTCTAAAAAAGCACTAATGTTGCTGGCTAATTGGCGCCGACTTGAATAAACCCCATAAACTTTAAAGGTTTCCATTGGCCATTCTTGTAAAATAGGCACTAAGCTCCCCGTTGCGAGTTCTTGCTTGCAGCTCGTGTTAGATAGCATGGCAATGCCATAATTATCCAACGCTAAGCGTTTTACCATACTGGCGCTGTTGACTCGTACTTTTCGTTTAAAGGTCGCCATTATTTTACGATTGCCTTTTCCTAATGGCCAAATGGGGGCCGATAAGGTGGTGCCAAGTAAAATACCGTTGTGCTGGGTTAACTCTTGCGGTGTAGCAGGGCTACTGAATTCTTTTATATAACCAGGGCTAGCGACCAGAATAGGTTGGCGTTCAAATAACAATCGAGCAACAAGATCTGACGACTGTAATGGACCATATTTAATGGCAATATCGTAACCTTCACCCACAAGACCGACATCACTGTCAGTAAATTGAATATCCAGTTCTATATTGGGGTAAAGACGCATAAAACTTGAGCATAAATGGCCAATGACATCTTGTGAAAATGACACCGGAATTGCTATCCGTAACGATCCAGAAATATCATTATGGGTGTTTTCAATAGTGGCTTTGGCGGCTTCAATTTCATTGCTAATGGAATCACAGTGTTGAAAAAATAACGCGCCAACTTGGGTCAGACTTAAATTTCGGGTGTCTCTTTGGAGTAGTCGCACTCCGAGTTGTTCTTCTAATTGAGCAACTTTTCGACTAATGGTTGATTTAGGTTGTCCGATCTCTCGGGCTGCTTGAGAGAATCCTTTTGCTCTAACAACGGCTGCAAACAGCATCATACCGTTCAAATCGGGCATTCAAACCTCACTGTCTCAATTATGGAACAAAGCGTCCAAGCTAGTTTATATGGTAATTTACCCATTAACAAAGTTATATTTACGAGCTAAAAAAAATTTTCAGAGGCTATATAAGCAGAGGATCTAAGGATGACCAGCAAAAAGCAGCCCGCTAACAAGACTCAAGCACTATCGGCTGACCCACTTTTCTTACAAGCAGAACACTTGGCTAAAGATTTTTCATTATTTCCTGCTCATAACAAGCAGAGTGTATCTCAAGAAGTAAAAGGATTATTAACTGAAGATGCAATTCAATCAAACTTAAAAAGTTTGGCATCTTTAGATGTTGATGGTTATGTCAATAAAGTTATTCAACCCACTTTGGATAAAAACCGCCCTGGCGCGAAGCGTATGATCGCGGACTTAAAAGGCAAGATTATTGCTGAAAGTCATATTGGACCGTTTTATCGTGCTGAAGTGGAATTAAACTTTGGCACTCGTACTCGTCGTATCGGTTTTATTGCCCAAGAGCGCACGACCGCAAACGGTGCGTGGATGCCAGAACATCATCTTGCAGCATGTAAGGCGATCCGTCATTTTGCAGAATTGTCGATGCCAATAGTATATTTAATTGATACTCCTGGTGCCGATGCTGGTGAAGTTGCTAACAGCCAAAATCAAGCTCATACCATTTCGAAAGCCATCGCTGAAAGTGCTAACGTTGGTGTACCGACAGTCGGTATTGTGATTGGAGCGGGCTATTCAGGTGGTGCGATTCCATTAGCTGCAGCCAATATTTTATTATCTGTACGCGACGGTATTTTTAATACTATCCAGCCGCAAGGCTTACAAAGCATTGCGCGTAAGTACAACTTGTCATGGCAAGAATGTGCTAAGTCTGTCGGGGTATCGCCAGAAGAGCTTTATACCGCGGGCTGTATTGACGGTATTATCGATTTTACGCCATCAGATAAAGATGAGCGTCAGCATAATTTCCGTCGCGCGATTATCAGTGCTATTGAAGCCGTTGAACGTGCTGCGATGGATTTTGTACGCGAGTCTGCTGATTTAAAAGAACATTATGGTCGCAGTTTACAGCGTTTCTTAGCACCGTCGGCTAATTTACTTACGCTTGAAAATAATACCCGCTTGTCTGTCGCCAATAACCCGACTATGTACCACAATATTTTTGGTAGTGCATATCGATATCTGCGTTATTTGACGTTACGTAGCCGTATTCATTCAATCTCACAAGAACAGTATGGTCGCTTGTCAAAAGTGAGCGTGCCAGAAGGTGATTTGTTAGCGCGTATTAAGCAAGAACAGGAACGCGTGTTCCAAGCGTGGTTAACCAACCCTGACAAGTTAGTTTACGATGAAGAACTGAATAAACTATGGGGTACGTTTAGCGCTAAACGTAAAGATATTTCTGCCGAACGTAACGTGATTACACGTTTTATTTTGGGTGAACCAAAAGAGAACTACAAAAAAGCACGTAAAGCACTGTTATTTAATATTGGTTGGTCGTTATACCATCGTTGGAAAAGTAACGCTGCTAACAATTTCAACGGTTTAATTAAGCATTTAGAGTCATTGCCTAAGTCTACAACACAAGCTCCATGGCCTGAACTTAGTCAGCTTACTGTGCTGGACATTGTCGTTAATGACGAATTACGTGAAGACTTTATTTGGCAGTGTCATAACGTGCTTATCTTCAATGCACTTTATGACAATGTGGTCGGCAGTTTGGCGTCAATTTCCAAAGAAGCCATGATGTCAAAAAGTTTGTCTCGTGAATCAGTGGACAAGTTACTCCACAAATCGATTGATAATGCATTATCTAATAGTGATAACGCTAACGACAAGAGCAAGTTCTATAAGTGGTTAAAATACTTTATGGATCAATCGAATCGTGCTGAATTGTTAACGCGTGTAGAGCAATGGAAGAGTGTCGGTTTCCCACAACTAAACGATTCGCTTTTCGTTATCTTAACTTATTTCTTCGAGCGCTTATTACCAGAGTACTTTGATAGTGAAGACGAGCACGATAAATACACGGGGACGATTAACCCTGTACGTATTGGTCGTCGTAAGGATTTTTGGAACCGTTTAACCATGGGTTACCAAGACTTACTTATCCAAAAAGTACTTCGTGAAGAGAAAAAGCAAGGCAAGATGGGCTGGGAAAATATTATCAAACAGTTCTTTACTCAGTTTGATGAAATTGATGCCGATAAAATGTCAGCTAACTTGCTTAATTTCCCCGGTTTCCGGTTATCGATTGAAGATGCTATTGATAGAAAGATCCGCCCTTGTGGTTTAATTACCGGTCTGGCTGATTTTAAAAATAACGGCAGTAAGTTACGTGTAGGTGTTGCGGTTTCAAATACGGCATTCCAAGCGGGTGCATTTGATATGGCCAGTGCTGAAAAATTCAGTTCACTATTAATTGAATGTGCGAAACGTAAATTACCGGTCATTTGTTTTATCAGCTCTGGTGGCATGCAAACGAAAGAAGGTGCTGCGGCATTGTTCTCTATGGCGGTAGTGAATGACCGTATTACGCGCTTTATTCGTGATAACGAATTACCGGTATTGATGTTTGGTTTTGGTGATTGTACAGGTGGTGCTCAAGCCAGTTTTGTCACCCATCCTTTAGTGCAGACGTACTATTTATCTGGTACCAATATGCCGTTTGCTGGTCAAATGGTGGTACCTGCGTACTTACCATCAACGGCAACATTGTCGAACTATTTATCTAAAGTGCCAGGTGCAATGACGGGGTTAGTCCATAATCCATTTAGTGATACCTTAGACACTCAGTTGTATGGTATTGATCCACTCATGCCATTACCGACGATGAAAATAGACGAAGTGATCAGCAAAGCATTGTCTACCTTAGTGCCTGAAGTGATTGAGTTAGAAAAAGTCATTGAACAAGACGATCCTCGTGCATTGATGAAGCCTATTAATAAAGTGCTGGTGCATGCGCGTGGTTGTACGGCCGTTAAATTAATCCGTAAAGCACACGACAACAACATTAATGTGGTGTTGGTGGCCTCAGATCCGGACATGACATCTGTTCCAGCAGATATGCTTAAAGACACTGATAAGCTTGTATGTATTGGCGGTAATACCTCAGATGAAAGTTACTTAAATGCTTACTCAGTATTAAAAGTTGCTGAGTATGAAAATGTTGACGCGTTGCACCCAGGTATTGGCTTCTTATCAGAAAGTCCACAGTTTGCGGCGTTATGTGTCAACAATGGGGTTAACTTTGTCGGTCCTAGCGTGCATTCAATGACCACTATGGGTAACAAGTCTAACGCTATTCATACTTCGCAAGCGCAAAATGTCCCCGTTGTGCCAGGTAGTCATGGTATTTTGAGTAACGCAGAACAAGCGGTCAACGTAGCGTCTGAAATTGGTTATCCAGTGCTGTTAAAAGCGGTCCAAGGTGGAGGCGGTAAAGGTATTCAGGTCGTTAAACGTCCTGAGGACATGATTGGTTTCTTCCAGAAAACCGCGACGGAAGCCGCTGCTGCGTTTGGTAATGGTGACTTGTATTTAGAAAAATATGTTACCTCATTGCGCCACATTGAAGTCCAGCTACTGCGTGATCAGTTTGGTAATAGCAAAGTATTAGGTATTCGTGACTGTTCAGTACAACGTAACAACCAAAAAGTGATTGAAGAATCAGGATCAACCATGTTGCCTGAGGAGCTGAAACAACGCGTGATGGAATACACTCGTGCGTTAGGTGATGCTACCGATTACATGGGCGCTGGTACTGTTGAGTTTATCTATAACTTAGATGCAAACGAAGTGTACTTTATGGAGATGAATACTCGTCTTCAAGTTGAGCATCCGGTGACGGAAGCGACATCGGGTATTGATATTGTTAGCGCGCAGTTTGATATTGCTGCGGGTCGTTCAATTGAAAAACTACAGCCAGTTGACCAAGGTTACGCTATGGAAGTGCGTGTGACGGCGGAAAAAGCGGCACTCGATAGCCATGGTATTCTTCAGCTTATTCCTAATCCAGGTAACATCACTGAATGTGTATTGCCTGAGCGTGATGATGTTGAAATTATTTCGATTGCAGCAGCTGGCAAAGAAGTATCGCCATACTATGATAGCTTAATCGCACAGATCATTATCCGAGGTACTGACCGTGCTGATGTGGTGGCTAAGATGTATGCGTATCTTGATAGCGTAGTGATTAAAGGGATTGCGACTAACATTCCATTGCTGAAGCTTATCCTTAAAGATCCCACCTTCAATGAAGGGGTGTATGACACTAACTACTTGCCACGTTTAATGGCAGAGTTGGACATTCCAGCACTGATTGCTGAAATGGAAGCGGCTGCAGAAGCGATTAAGGTTGATTCTGAATCATTACGTGTTGGCGAAAGCAACGAATTGAAAGTATTGGCACAAGGTGCGGGAATTTTCTATACCTCCCCAGCACCTGGTGAAGCAGACTTTGTTAAAGAAGGTGACATTGTCACGGTTGAGCAAACATTGGCATTGATGGAAGCAATGAAAATGTTCTCTCAATTGACCCTAGCGGGCTTTAATCGTCAAACGGGTGTGTTATATCCTGAAGATCAAAAGTATCGCATTGAACGTATTCTGAATAGCAATGGCCAGCAAGTTTCACAAGGTGATCTCCTGTTTGTGATATCGCCTATCGAAGCGTAATACGTACGATTGATTGTTGAGTAAAATACCCGCTATTTAGCGGGTATTTTTTTGTCATACTTTTGTATGTTGTATTACACTAAATAGCATATTCACTTTCCTGTTCAACTATATTGTTGAGCCATAATTGTTGGATCATACTATTGAGAAGATTGAGCTGGCTTGAGTTCTCTAGCGTATTATTGGTAACGCTGTTGATATTCATTAATTTGATTAACACTAAGCATGCCAGTGCTTCGGTGCCCGAGAGCCAGTCTTTTACCAACTCAAAAAACCGTAATATCATCCGCTATTGTGTTGATCCAGATTGGTTACCTTATGAAGCCATTATCGATGGCCGTCATACTGGTATTTCATCTGATTATTTAGCATTATTAACAGATTATACCGATTTCACTTTTGTGTTAGTGCCTACCTCGTCTTGGCGACAGAGTTTAGAATTACTTAAAAAAGGTGCATGCGAGTTAACCCCCATTTTAAATCAAACACCCAAACGCGACGCATATCTCTCTTTTAGCGATATTTTTTTTAAATCGCCAAATGTCTTGGTGTCATTAAAATCCCAACCTTTTTTACAAGGATTTGAAAATATTGGTGATCGCTTATTGGCTATACCCAAAGATTATCGTCTAGTGGAATATATCCAACGATTTTACCCCACTATCAACACCATATTGACTGATAATGAGCGACAAGGATTGGAGAGAGTTGCTAACGGTGAGGCGGATGTTTTTGTAGGATCGATGTTTTCTGTTAACGCCTATATTCAACAACACGAGTTAACCTCGCTAAAAATAGCGGGCTGGGGTGGTCCTGAAGATGAGTTACGCATTGGCGTTACTCATGCAAAGCAAGATTTGCTGCCACGAATTAACGCTGGACTGGCAAAAATTTCCCAAGCTGAGCATATTTCAATTTATAAGAAATGGCATAATATTACTGTTATTGAAGACATTGATTACAGCCTAGTGATCCAAGTGGTGACTGCTCTGGGGATGTTTATTTTATTTCTACTTTACCGAACCATGTGTGTCAGCAAGTACAATGTTCATTTAGAAGTAAACAACAAGCAATTACAAAAATTACAATTAGAACTTGAGGAAAAAAATAGTGATCTCGATTTTTTGGCTCAACATGATCCACTGACAAAATTGTATAATCGTCAATATTTTAACCAAACTTTTTTAGAGGATGCGAGGCAACCTCAGGAAAAAACACCTCAGAACAACAATATCAGTTTGATCATCATGGATATCGATTTTTTTAAAGCGATAAATGACATGCATGGACATGCTATCGGCGACAAAATTTTGGTTCAAGTAGCACAAGTGCTACAAGCTTCAGTAAGAGAACTTGATGTTGTGGCAAGGTGGGGCGGTGAAGAGTTTGTGGTCGTTTGTCAGCATGTACAGTTGCACGATGCCGCAGAGCTTTGCCAACGAATTACCGATGAGCTTACTTATTTTCATTTTTATAACAATATTAACGTGACCTGCAGTTTCGGGATTGCCTTGCTGGGTGATAATGAACCGATCCAAGCTTGCTTTGAACGAGCCGATGCGGCGTTATTCAAAGCGAAGCAGTCTGGACGTAATCAATATTGTAGTGCCTAGATAAAAATACCCTATTGATTGATGTTTGTGGCCTTAGCGAAACTCATTTTATGGGTTAATAAATACTTATTTGTTGTCGTGGTATGTTCATTGTCAGCATAATATTGGCCTAAAAATGTCGATTTACCCATTTAGGCTACAATTTTACATTTTTAGTTGAAATTACTGAGGCGATTAAAAAATAAACTATTATTTTTTAATCGTTTGTTTTATATCTTATTACTGGCATTTATTGAGTTTTTTTTTGCTAAAAACAAATAAATATTGCACCAGCTATTTGCGCCCAGCAAGGTTCCAATTTACAATATGCGCCTTAATAACCTGATGTGCGGTGTGTAGGTCCTTTTTCGCATGCTCCGTCTACTTCTTAAACTAATCATTAAAGTTGAATCATGACCGAATTATCCAAATACAGAAACATTGGTATCTTCGCTCACGTTGACGCGGGTAAAACCACGACCACCGAGCGTATCCTTAAGCTAACCGGTAAGATCCATAAGATCGGTGAAGTACATGATGGTGAATCAACCACAGACTTCATGGAACAGGAAGCTGAGCGCGGTATCACCATTCAGTCAGCAGCAGTAAGCTGTTTCTGGAAAGACCACCGTTTTAATGTTATCGACACTCCAGGCCACGTTGACTTCACTGTTGAAGTTTATCGTTCGCTAAAAGTGCTTGACGGCGGTATCGGTGTATTCTGTGGTTCAGGCGGTGTTGAGCCTCAGTCAGAAACAAACTGGCGTTATGCTAACGATTCTGAAGTTGCGCGTATCATCTTCGTAAACAAGTTAGACCGTATGGGTGCTGACTTCTTACGTGTTGTTAAGCAAACTAAAGACGTATTAGCGGCTAACCCATTGGTTATGGTTTTACCAATCGGTATTGAAGACGAATTCATTGGTGTTGTTGACCTACTGACTCGTGAAGCTCACGTTTGGGATGAATCTGGTTTACCAGAAAACTACGAAATTCAACCTGTTCCAGCTGATATGGTTGACCTAGTTGAAGAATACCGTGAAATGTTAATCGAAACAGCTCTTGAGCAGGATGATGCTCTATTAGAAGCTTACATGGATGGTGTTCAACCATCTATTGAAGACGTTAAGCGCTGTATCCGTGCGGGTACTCGTACAATGTCTGTGTTCCCAACATACTGTGGTAGCGCATTCAAAAACAAAGGTATGCAGTTATTATTAGATGCAGTTATTGATTATCTTCCTGATCCAGTTGAAGTTGATCCACAGCCTCTAACTGACGAAGACGGTAACGAAAATGGTGAGTTCGCCATTGTTGATGTTGATGCGCCATTTAAAGCATTAGCGTTCAAGATTATGGATGACCGTTTTGGTGCATTAACCTTCGTACGTATCTACTCTGGCCGAATCAAGAAGGGTGACAACATCCTTAACTCGTTTACTGGTAAAACAGAACGTGTTGGCCGTATGGTTGAGATGCAAGCCGATGAGCGTAACGAATTAGATTCAGCTCAAGCGGGTGACATTATCGCTATTGTTGGTATGAAGAACGTACAAACGGGTCACACGTTATGTGATCCTAAGCACCCTTGTACGCTTGAAGCCATGGTATTCCCTGAGCCTGTTATTTCTATCTCTGTAACGCCAAAAGATAAAGGCGGTTCTGAGAAAATGGGTATCGCTATTGGTAAAATGATTGCAGAAGATCCATCTTTCCGTGTTGAAACTGACATTGATTCTGGTGAAACTATCCTTAAAGGTATGGGTGAACTTCACTTAGACATTAAGGTTGATATTCTTAGACGTACTTACGGTGTAGACCTAATTGTAGGCGAGCCTCAAGTTGCTTACCGTGAAACTATTACTCGTGAAATCGAAGATAGCTACACGCACAAGAAACAGTCTGGTGGTTCTGGTCAGTTTGGTAAAATTGATTACGTTATTCGCCCTGGCGAGCAAAACACTGGCTTCACGTTCACCTCTAAAGTTGTTGGTGGTAACGTACCTAAAGAATTCTGGCCTGCTGTTGAGAAAGGTTTCAAAAGCATGATGAATACAGGTACTATCGCTGGTTTCCCTGTGTTAGACGTTGAACTTGAACTTCAAGATGGTGCTTTCCACGCAGTTGACTCGTCAGCTATCGCGTTTGAAATCGCCGCTAAAGGCGCATTCCGTCAATCTATGCCTAAAGCGGGTGCACAACTTCTTGAGCCTATCATGAATGTTGACGTATTCAGCCCAGAGGACAACGTTGGTGACGTTATTGGTGACCTTAACCGTCGTCGCGGTATGATCAAAGATCAAAATGCTGGTGTTACAGGTGTTCGTATTAAAGCTGACGTACCGTTATCAGAAATGTTCGGTTATATTGGTTCATTACGGACAATGACTTCTGGTCGTGGTCAATTCTCTATGGAATTTGCTCATTACGCACCATGTCCAAACAGCGTTTCTGAGAAAGTTGTTGCTCAAGTTAAAGAGCGTAAGGCTGCTGAAACTAAGAAGTAATTCTCGTTTCAATTGACTAAAAAAAACCGTTGCCTAGGCAGCGGTTTTTTTATGTTTTTTTTATGCCCTTGCTACGATATAAAAACAGTTATGATATAAGAGTAGATGTTATTCATAACTGTTTCTGCTGAGCGCTAATAGCGCTTTTGCTGGCGGGGTTAAGGGTAAGTTTTCTCGCCATATTAATGCGAGATCCCAAGTCATTGCGGGATGCATCGGTTTAAATACCAGTCTGCTATTACTTAATCGTTGGCAAATGGGTTCGGGTAAAATCGCGACGCCCAAGTTTGCTTCAACCATCGCGGCTAAAAAATCCCATTGACCCGTTCTAAAGGCTATATTGAGTTGCACCCCAGCTTCACGGCTTAAACGGTTAATTAACTTTGCTAATGAAAAATCTTCGTTATAAAGAATGAATGGATAAGATTCAAAGTCTTGCCAGCGTATCTCCGCTTTATCTGTGAGTGGATGTCCTTCGGGTAAGCATGCAAGTAAGGGATATTTAGTCAGTGGTTGATTCGATAACTCTGTTTTATGGGTTGTCGGCAGTGCGGTAAACGCAATATCTAGACTGTTGTTCAATAGTGCTTGTTCGCAACCAAAGCCGCCATACTCGTACATCTGTATTTCAATCCCCGGATATTGCTGCCGATAATTGGTCAACAAGCTGGTAATTAAACTGCTCATCATAGGGCAGACGCCAAGCCGTAATAGTCCTGTTTTTAAGCCATTGAGGTTGTTAATATCTTCTTGAAGTCGATGCCAATGACCCAAAATTTCCTTAGCACTTTTTTCGAACAATTGCCCTGCTTGAGTTAGCTCAACCTTTTGATTGTTCCTAATCAGCAATTTCTCACCCATATTGTCTTCTAAACGCTGGATGATTTTTGTGAGTGTCGGTTGAGTCATAAAACATTTTTCTGCCGCCCGGGTAAAGTTTTCAGTTTCAACTAAGGTCAGAAAACTCTGCAAGTTCTTGATTGAAATGTTCATGCTTAAATGGAATCCATATTATGTTATTAATTCATTTTACGGATAAAGCATAAACGATTACTTTGAACTAGTTAACAAAACGGGGAATACCAATGAAATCAATTTCTAATTTATGGGTCGGTGCGTTGTGGCAAGCCGCCATGCCGCTTGAAAATGAAGCGCAAGCATTACCGGTTACGCAGATAGCTCGAACTGTGCCAGAAACGCCATTTCACAAAACATCAAAATAAAAAAACCAGCCTAGGCTGGTTTTTTTAGCTTTTTTGTGATGTTAGTTAACCATGTTAGCGGCCAATGCTGGATCGGTTAACCATGCCACTTCAACAGAAGTGGCATTGCTCAAGTCATCGCCCTGTCTGAGTTAGCTCAACCTTTTGATTGTTCCTAATCAGCAATTTCTCACCCAAATTGTTTTCTAAACGCTGGATAAGTTTTGTGAGTGTCGGGTGAGTCATAAAGCCTTTTTCTGCCGCCTGGGTAAAGTTTTCAGTTTTAACTAGCGTCATAAAGTTCTGTAAGCTACTGATTTAAAAGTTCATGCTGAAATGGAATCCATATTATAGTATTAATTCATTTTACGGATGAAGCATAAAAGATTACTTTGAACTCGTTAACTGACACGGAGAACAACCAATGAAATCAATTTCTAATTTATGGGTCGGTGCGTTGTGGCAAGCCGCCATGCCGCTTGAAAATGAAGCGCAAGCATTACCGGTTACGCAGACAGCTCGAACGGTGCCAGAAACGCCATTCCACAAAACATCAAAATAAAAAAACCAGCCTAGGCTGGTTTTTTTTAGCTTTTTTGTGATGCTGGTTAACCGTGTTAGCGGCCAATGCTGAATCAGTAACCATGCCACTTAACAGAAATGGCATTGCTCAAGTCATTGCCCTGCCTGAGCTAGCTCAACCTTTTGATTGTTCCAGATAAGCCATTACTCGCGGATATTATCTTTGAAATGCTGAATGATTTTGGTCGGTGTCGGTTGGGTTATAAAGCCTTTTTATGTCGCCCGTATAAAGTTTTCAGTTTCAACTAAAGTCAGAAAACTCTGCAAGTTCTTGATTGGAATGTTCATGCCTAAATAGAATCCACTCTATGATAATTATTCATTTTACCTATGAAGCATAAAAGATTACTTTGAACTCGTTAACAAAAATGAGGAATGGCAATGAAATCAACTTCAAGTTTATGGGTCGGCGCATTATGGCAAGCGGCGATGCCTGAGAAAGATGAGATCCAATCATATAATGTATCACAAACTGCAGCAGAACCGAGTGCGCAGTCTGTCCAGCACAAATCTCAAACAATAAAACCAGCTTAGGCTGGGTTTTTTTTAAGCATTTTTTGCTATGCGAGTTGACAGCATTATCTACACATTTTGAATAGATAAAAAAAGCCACTTCAATAGAAGTGGCTTTTTTAAATTGAAGCTAGAAGGACGTTATGCCCTCGTGGCTTACTTGGTTGTAAATGTGTTTTCCACTAGTTCCTGTTTATTGTTTGCTTGGGCAACATGGCACTGTACACAGAAGTAGTTCATGCCATTTAATGTGCCTTTGTCATCGACTACGTGTGATTTTGCCACTGGCGTTGCTTTCATTCTTTTGGCTTTGTCCCAAGCATGGCATGTCAAACAGCCGTTTTTATCTGTGGTGATACGATAGCTGTCTTTATGAGGGATCAGCGGCGGTTGCTGGGCAAAGCTGCGTGGGATAGCTTTTCCTCGAGTAGGATAAGTTGCCATAGCATCGGCTGGCGAATTGTCGTTTATGGCGACGTTACCTGCACGAGACTCTACTTGAACAGGGGTGCTGTCTGCTAAAGCTTGCTGTCCAGAATAGGCGTTAAGGCTTAATAGTATAGCCGCGACGCTAAGTAGTTTTTTCATTTTCATCTCCGTTACATCCTAATGAATGTAGAAATTGAGCATCATAGCTGTCATGGCTGAATCACCCAATGACAGCAGCAGTGAATATAAAAGGCGTATTAAGCTTTAAATATTTTCACTGGACACTTCTTGAAGTCAGTTTCTTTTGATAAGGGATCCGTTGCATCTAACAGCAGCTTGTTCACTAATTGCTTGGCGTCGAAGAATGGCATGAATACCACGCCTCTTGGCGGCTTATTACGGCCTTTGGTTTCCACTCTGGTGTTGATTTCACCGCGCGGAGAGGCAACGGTAACTTCATCTCCTTGGGCTAAACCGCGCGCCTTAGCGTCTGCTGGATGCATAAAGACCTGAGCACTTGGCATGGCTTTATGCAGTTCCGGTACTCGAGCGGTCATTGACCCTGTATGCCAATGCTCTAGAACTCGCCCGGTGGACATCCACAGATCAAACTCTTCATTAGGCTCTTCTGCAGCGGGTTCATAAGGCAATGCAAATATAACGGCTTTACCATCTGGTTTACCGTAAAAATTGAAGCCTTCACCTTTTTTGACGTAGGGATCGCTACCTTCAACAAAGCGACGAGTGGTTTCTTTACCATTGACGACCGGCCAACGTAATCCTCGTGTTTGGTGATAAGTGTCAAAGTCGGCTAAATCGTGCGCATGTCCGCGGCCAAATTGAGCATATTCTTCGAAAATACCTTTCTGTAGATAAAAGCCAAAGTGTTCATTTTCATCGTTATAAGTACCTTTACAATCGCTTACTGGGAACTTATTGATTACGCCATTAGCAAATAGCACTTCATACAAGGTTTTATCGGCTAGCTCAGGTTGCTTAGCGATTAACTCTGCTGGCCAGACTTCACTAACTTTAAAGCGCTTAGAGAATTCAACCAGCTGCCATAAATCTGACTTAGACCCTTCAGGCGTTGGTACGAGCTGATGCCAAAAATGAGTGCGACGTTCCGCATTACCATATGAGCCTTCTTTTTCAACCCACATTGCGGTTGGCAGAATTAAGTCAGCAGCCATTGCGGTGATGGTCGGGTAGGGATCTGAGACCACAATGAAGTTTTCTGGGTTACGAAAACCAGGGTAAATTTCATCATTAATATTAGGGCCTGCCTGCATGTTATTTGTACACATGGTCCAATAACAGTTTAATTTACCATCTTTGAGCATGCGACTTTGCTGTACTGCATGGTACCCAGGTTTGGCGGGAATGGTACCCGCTGGGACTTGCCATAGTTTTTCAGTGATTTCACGATGTTTAGGATTTTTTACTACCATATCAGCAGGTAGACGATGCGAGAACGTCCCTACTTCACGGGCAGTACCACACGCTGATGGTTGACCTGTTAGTGAAAATGGACTGTTGCCTGGAGTGGCTATTTTTCCGGTTAATAAGTGAATGTTGTAGAGCATATTGTTGGCCCACACACCACGAGTATGTTGGTTAATACCCATGGTCCATAAGCTCATTATTTTAATGTCAGGATCGGCATAGGCTTTTGCCATAATTTCTAGATTTTCAACCGGAACGCCGCTCATTTCTGACGCGTATTCAGCTGTATAAGTACTGACAAATTTGGCATAGTCTTCAAAGCTAATGGGTGTAGAGCTCCCGTTACCTGAATTTTTGGCTTTCTTTTCCAACGGGTGTTCTGGGCGCAGGCCGTAACCAATGTCAGTGGTACCTAAAGCAAATTTAGTGTGTTTGCTGACAAAGTCTTTGTTCACTGCTTTGTTTTGAATAATGTAGTTGGCAATATAGTTTAAGATGACTAAGTCTGTCTGCGGCTTAAACACCATGGCATTGTCTGCTAAGTCAAAGCTGCGGTTTTCATAGGTAGAAAGCACATGTACGCGGGCATCTTTATGGCTTAATCGACGATCAGTTAGGCGCGCCCATAAGATGGGGTGCATTTCTGCCATGTTGGCGCCCCACAATACAAAGTGATCAGCCGCTTCTAAGTCATCATAGCAACCCATAGGTTCATCAATACCAAAGGTACGCATAAAGCCACCCACAGCAGATGCCATACAATGGCGTGCATTAGGGTCAATATTGTTGGTTAAAAAGCCCGCTTTGTGGAGCTTAGATGCCGCGTAGCCTTCCCAAATAGTCCATTGACCCGAACCAAACATGCCGACTGATGTAGGGCCTTTTTTGGCAATACTGGCTTTCCATTTTTCGGCCATCGTATCAAAAGCAACATCCCAACTTACAGGGGTAAAATCGCCTTCTTTATCATACTTACCATCTTTCATTCTGAGTAATGGCGAGGTTAATCTGTCCTTGCCATACATGATTTTGGATAAGAAATAACCTTTAATACAATTTAAGCCTTTGTTAACAGGGCTTTCTGGGTCACCTTGGGTGGCAACAATTTTACCATTTCGTGTTCCCACTAAAACGCTACAGCCTACACCGCAAAAGCGACATGGGGCTTTATCCCATTTTATTTCACTTTTACCTTCAGCTGCTTGAACGATATTAATTGGAATAGCGATACCCACGGCCGACGCTGCTGCGGCAGCGGCGTTGGCTTTTAAAAACTCGCGACGACTGATGCTCATGGTGTTCCTCACTCTTAGAATGTTGTTCTTGTTTCGTGATAGTCATTGGAGGTGACGTGATAGAGTGAGTCTAGACCTTACTAACGACATGGGTATACCTCCGAATGGGTATAGTGGTTAATAGTTGTGCAAGGTCACATTTTTCAGCGTGATGTAAATCTCATTTCTATAATTAGGGATATGCTGTTTTAGAGTTTGCTTGTAAAGCTTCTCATGCTTGAAATGCAGGGTTTTTAGGTGATGAAAGCTAATATATGCGAGGAGATAAAAAGGGAGTGGGTATATTATATGGCTTTACAGCAGTAAAGGTTATGCTCTTAATAGGTATTAAGCGACTAAAAGCCTAGATTCTAGGACGCTGCGTGGCTAGATCCTATAACATCTAGGTAGCAAGCGATATCGAGCGATGACATACGATAACAAGCGACGTCCAGGGATAACAAGCGATAACGAGCGATAACGAGCGATGTTCAGGGATAACAAGCGATGACATGCGATAACGAGCGATGTCCAGAGATAGCAAGCGATGACATACGATAACGAGCGATGTCCAGAGATAGCAAGCGATGACATACGATAACGAGCGATGTCTAGAGATAGCAAGTGATGACATACGATAACAAGCGAATAAACGAAAAAGCTGAAGCATAGAGCCTATAAAATCTTAGCAGCGAAGCGGTCTCTAGCAGCAAAGCGACACTAGAACCTAGTTGCTAGGACGCTGCGTGGCGTTAGCGATAACCAGTCAACTCCATATATCCCTTTCCTTGGTGACTGCCGGCAATGGTAATAGGGCCTTCCCAATATGAGGTCGACACTAACATGTCACTGTTAGGGTTGAGTGCTTGGGCGGTAATGTCTATTGCTTCACTCTTGATGCCAATACGCCACGCAATAGGATGATAGCCTAATGCTGTTTGTTGCCACTGAGTCGGTTCCATTGAGATATCATTGGGATTATCTTTACTGTTGATATTGCGACCACTGCCATCGGCAAACATTCTTCTGGCACTGTAAAAGTTATCCTTGTTAGTTTGTCCGCGCAGCCTAAACACCATCAGTGT
Organism: Shewanella sp. CAL98-MNA-CIBAN-0140; assembly: GCF_040309905.1. Classification (NCBI taxonomy): domain Bacteria; kingdom Pseudomonadati; phylum Pseudomonadota; class Gammaproteobacteria; order Alteromonadales; family Shewanellaceae; genus Shewanella; species Shewanella sp. CAL98-MNA-CIBAN-0140. The sequence continues at coordinate 52,768 of NZ_JBEOPI010000009.1, read as the reverse complement.
TGAATCATCGTCTAAACGCAGTGAAAACCAGTCCCAGCCCTGTTGGGCTTTGGTTAAAAATTGTGAGCTCCATTCGCGGTCAAGCCAAGCTTTACCGCTGACTTTTTCGGTAACACCATGACGGGTAATTTGGCCTGTGACATCGATAAAGGGCTGGCTGTAGTAGTAAGACGCGACACTTTGGTCGGCACTTTTACTGCTATAACCTTGCTTGCCTTGTAATTGCAGAGGTTGTTGACTGTTTAGCTGTAATTGGTAGCTAAATTGATCATTGTTTACCTTGAGCGTGGCTGGGAATAGGTTGTTAGATTGACTCTGCCATTGCCAGTTTTGTAAATGCACTTGAAATGGTTGCGGTTCAACACCAGCAAGTTGAGGGTGAGCGCGCGACCATTTCTCGGCGATTAAATGTTCAGCTGCAGATGTGACTGCGGCGTGGGCCATATACAGCTGATCCGTTGCCCATGCAGGAGGACGATTCATTGATAACTCGGGGGATGGCAGCGCAGGTGATTGCGCAGTAGACGATGGTGTTTTTGGTGCCAGCGCGATACGGAACTGGGTCCATTGTACCCCTACGTCCTCGCCTTTAGTGGTGGTTAAATTGGCCGTTAAATACCACCATTCAATTTTAAAGCCATCATGGGCTAGATGATCCGCTGGAAACACTAAATTGTGATCGGGTAATACTTGTTGATATCCCGTACTTTGGCTTGCGGTCATATTGGCTATGGTGGATGACGTGTGCTCAGATGACGGGTCTGAACAGCCACTTATCAGTATCATTAAGCCGATCAGCAGTGTGCTAAGCTTGGCATATAAGGTGATCTGCTTGGCGTTATTCATAAGACTTCCTGCTGCAGGCTTGATATCAATGGTTTGCGGGTTTGCCAATACAAAGGCAGGCACACGGCAATGACACTGCTGGCTAGTGCAATCAGCACTACTTGAGCATAAGCTTGCCAATCCCATACCATGGCTATCGTCCAACCAAAGGCTTGTAGGGTCACTTTGTTGATCAACAAATAGCCCAATAGTGCACCTGTGGGCATGGCTAGTAAACAGGTTAAAAATACAATGATCAGCATTTGGGATAACACCATTACCCGCAGTTGCTGGCGGTTGACACCTAAAGCGTATAAGCGGGCTAATGGCGCCAGCCGTGCTTGAGTTAACATGATGCACGCGCTAAACAAACCAATAGCTGCGACCAGTAATGTGAGGCTATTCAACACCACAGTAATTGAAAAGGTGCGCTTGAAAATCTCGATGGCTTGTGATTTTATGCCTTGCTGGCTATACATTTGAGCGGATGAAATCCCCAAGGTTTGAGTGAGTTGTTGCTGTATCTCGTTTAGCTCGCCAGCATAAATTATCGCTAAGCTGATAGGCTTGATAGGTAGCTTATTCGTTTGCCAAGTGAGGTGATGGATAATGGCTTCGCCCATGGGATTACCATAGTCATAATAAATGGCTCCCACTGTCATAGATGAGGCGGTTAAACGGTCAATTTGTACCTTACTGCCAAGTTGTAGGTTCAATTTAATGGCTAATGGTTCGCTTATCATTATGCTGTTGTTCGCGCCAAAATCTTGCCAGAATTGTGGTATTTGGCCTTTAAAAATAGTGGTGTTTTTGAGCGAGTATATATCACGGCTAATCAGCGAAATAGGAGTATTGGTCGATGTCGGCTCAATTTCTGCAGTAGGCGTCCTTGATGAGCTCAGAGCTGCAGAACTTATTATTGCTGAGGTTTTCCATTGCTGATAAACCCCGGTGACTTTGGGTTGTTGTTGTAAAAAACCCTCCAGTTTACTCATGTCGCTTGGATTAGGTATGATGTATAAATCGGCATGTAAACGGGCGTTTAACCATTGTTTTAAGGTGATTTCAAAGCTACCTACTAAGGTGTTCATAGAGATATTGGCACAAATAGCCAACAACATCGCCATCATAGCTAACGATAATGGAGCAATGATATCTTTAGTTTCAGCAACCCCATATTGCCATAGGCCTTTAGGAAATAAGGGCGTAATAAGAGTGAGCATGCTACCCAATAATTGGGGCAGTAATAAAGGAATCGCAATAGTGACGACACCGAGTAAAGCTAAACTATATCGGTAATTTTCAGTCAGATTAAATAGCAGATACGCGCCAAGTAACATGACGACACCAAGGTAGAATTGTTTACGATGTAAACGACGGTAGTGGCGCTCTTGTTTATGGGTGCCTTGGGCTAAAGGAGTGTTTATCAAGTTGGTTAACATGGGGATGCAGGCGCCCATTGCCGAAGCCAAGGTTAAGCCAAAAGCTTGTAAAAACCATGACCATTGCCATATTCCAGGCATTAATCGAGCGTCGTAAAGTTGTTCTAATGTCAGCGCAACCATGGGCTGCAGCCATTGTGAAAGTTGTAAACCAGTAATAAAGCCAATGATGCAGCCAATCAGTACCAATATGAGTAATTCGCACAAAAGCGCGATCATTAAGCTGAATTTATCAATACCTTGCTGCATTAATTGGACAAATAACTTTTGCCGTTTCATTAAGCTATAACGAACCCCGTTATAGGCAATAAATAACCCAACAACAAATGCTAACATGCTCATGGCATTTAAATTTAAATGAAAGCTCTCGGTCAAAGCGCCTAGTGCCTCACCTGTGTCTACTGTAGTGATATTGATTCGGTTGGTATCGATACCGGCGGCTAATAACGTTTGCTTAATAGATTGCTCAAACGAAGGAGGGTTATCGGGCGAAAGTACCTCAGTGGCCGTTGTCGTAGGAGCAAATACCGCGATATAACTTAATTTTCCCTGCATGTTCAGCAGGGGCTGCGCCAGAGACATATCCATTAATAAGGCGCTACCCAACCCCAATTTGTCGTCGACCTGTAGCACATTAAGCTTAATGTTATTAAGCGTGAAGTCGCCATTAGGGGCGATGCGCTTAGCTTGGCTTTGGCTCATCATAATGGTGGGCTGACCATTAAGCAGCTGGCTTAAATCGATGGTCGATGAGGTTAAACTGGCACTTGAGATTGTGGTGTTTTTTGCACTATGTGCTAGCGCTGACACCACATCGCTACCCGTGACTTGCCACAATTGGCCATCAGGGCTGGTCGCCAATCCTTCTATAATCGCTAGACTGTCTATTCCCGCTTGAGATAGGGCAAAATAAACCTGTTCATTGATATCACTGCTGCTGTTATTGCTCAGGTTAAAACTGGCCCGTTGGCTTAATAATTCGGTGGCGCTACTGTAGCTTTGTATGGCATTTTCGTTAGTTGCTTTGACGCCAATCAGTAAGGTGACGGCGAGTATAATACCGATTAAAATGGCGCTCGCTTGTATGGGTGAGTGCTTATAGTGGCGGTAAAAAACCTGTAAGCAGAGACGGACGTTAATTAGTGACATGGCAATCACTCATAAGCTAATGGGGTGATGTTGCGCAGATGCTCTATGCTACCACCGTGTAAATGAAGGTGAGTTTGCATAAAGTCAGCACATTGCTGGCTATGGGTCACCATCACCACGCAGGTATTAGCTTGCTTGGCCAGTGAGGTCAGTAGCGTCATGACTTGCAATCCGGCTTGTTGGTCTAAATTACCTGTGGGCTCGTCGGCAAGCAATAAAGGCGGTTTATGGGCTAAGGCTCTGGCAATTGCGACACGTTGCTGTTGCCCACCGGATAAATTCTCTACCTTACGTTGAAGTAACGAACTTATGTCCAGTTGTTCGCAGAGCTCATCGCACCATGGCGTCCATTTTTGGCCATTCATTGCCAATGAAAAGATGATATTGTCACGCACATTAAGTGGCGTCAGTAAATTAAATTGCTGAAAGACGACCCCAAGATATTGACGGCGGTATTGACTCCATTGCTTATCTTTCCAGGGCGTTACCGATTGTTTCTGGCCATCGATATGAATGAATAATTCGCCGCTGTCGATAGTCTCAAAGCCGCCAATGATATTAAGTAAGGTACTTTTACCACTGCCACTAGGGCCCATAAGGGCAACGGTTTGCCCTTGGTATAACGTCAGATTGACTTGATTGAGCACAGAATGGAATGACTCGCCATCGCGAAACCCTTTATTAATATTTTCTAAGGTAACGAGAGGTTCCATAGTGACTCCATAACTGATGAATGTAATGAGTTATTTGGGTTTAATGAATTTATTTAATTCGTTAACAATATTAATCATATACCTAATATGAGTCAAATAGATCGCCTTGGCTATAAAAAAACAAAAAGCGAACCCAAGGTTCGCTTTTGTAGATGTATTTAGTCGGTTAATAATATGAGTTAATTAGGCATCTGCTAAAGAATACGGCAACTCGATAATAGATAGCTGTGAGCTTTCATCTCCAGCAAGACGAAGTTGAGCGTTGTTTTCGGTATCATTTGGTAGTACCGCTGTAAGCAGTACTTTATCGCCATATTGGACGCACTCAATAATATTACCGCCACGACGGAAACCGTCATCAAGCGCAATTTCTAACGTAGTGTCAGTGGTGATTTTTTGATTGCTGGTACCGGACAAAATATACAAAGCGCGTTTATTACCACCGCGGTATTTCATTCTAGCAATCGTTTCTTGGCCCATGTAACAGCCTTTAGTAAAGCTGATGCCATTAATGGCTTGTAAGTTACACATTTGTGCTACGTACTGGCCTGAATGAGCGGCATCAATGTTGGGATAACCGGCTTTAATTTCTAATGCTTGCCATGCACTGGCATCAAACAATGTTTGACCCGATTGGTTGATGATTATTTCGGCTGCGGCTGATTTAATAATGGCAATAAAACGATCTCCATCGCGAATGATTACGCCCTGATCTACAAAGTTAAGTGTTTGCGATACATCGCCAAAATGTTCAGTAGCAAAGGCTTGTGCCTCTGCTCCAGCTATGCCGATTATGTGGTAGTCATCACTGACATCAGCCAGTTCAGCTTTACTAAATACCGCGTATTTTTGTAAATGTGGTAAATCTAAACTCAAGGCACTTTTGGGCAGTAACATGAATAAGCTATCGCCCACAGCAAATGTTCGGAAACTGGCAAGCATTTTACCTTTAGGGTCGCAATGCGCGCCCCATTTCCACTCGTATGTACCAAGAGAGGTAATGTCTGTAGTGACTTGGCCTTGAATAAAGCTACGCCCTTGCTCTCCGGTGATTTCGATTAATCCCATATGAGCTAAACTTGATAACATTAATGCAGGAGATGTGGCGATGAAATCCCAATCTGGTTGGTTTACTGAAATAGTCATAACTATCCCTAAGCTGAGAATAAGACGGTATGCTTGGAGTGTAACGGAATAATACAATGCTCAACAGGGGGCAAGGTTTTAAAAGCCAATAAAAAAGCTACCTTTTGAGCAAGGTAGCTTTTCGAGTAAGCCAATTAACCTGAGTTAATCCATTGCGAAGCAAAAGTTAAAATAATACTCGCGCACGGATAGTGCCTTCGATTGACTTCAACTCAACTAATGCTTCTTCGGCTTGGTCTGAATCAACTTCCATTACCACATAACCAATTTGAGCAGTAGTCTGTAGGTATTGTGCGGCAATGTTAATGTGCTTCTCTGAAAACGCTTGGTTGATTTTGATCAACACACCAGGACGGTTATGGTGAATATGCAATAAGCGTGAAGTACCACTATGTTGAGATAATGACACTTCAGGGAAGTTCACTGCAGATAAGGTTGAGCCATTATCTGAGTATTTCACTAGCTTGCCAGCCACTTCAACCCCGATATTTTCTTGTGCTTCTGCAGTACTGCCGCCAATGTGTGGCGTGAGCAATACGTTGTCTAAACCTCGAAGTGGAGTGATGAATTCATCATCATTAGACTTAGGTTCAACCGGGAATACGTCAATTGCTGCGCCAGCAAGATGCTCAGATTTTAGCGCTTGGGCTAGGTCTTCAATATCAACCACGGTGCCGCGGGAGGCATTGATAAAGAAACTGCCTTGGCGCATTTTAGCAAATTCAGCCTTAGCGAACATGTCTTTGGTTTGTGGCGTTTCGGGTACATGCAGGCTGACAACATTGGCCTGAGCCAATAACTCATCCATAGAGCGAACTTGTGAGGCATTACCTAACGGTAATTTATCTTCAATATCAAAGAAAATCACTCTCATGCCTATGGTTTCAGCTAAAATACCTAGCTGAGTACCGATATGACCATAACCAACAACACCTAAGGTTTTACCACGGACTTCAACACTGCCATTGGCGCTTTTTAGCCAACCGCCGCGATGTGAAATCGCATTACGCTGCGGAATACCACGCATTAACATGATGATCTCACCAATCACCAATTCTGCAACACTACGCGTGTTGGAAAATGGCGCGTTGAAGACCGGAATACCCAATTGTTCAGCTGTCGATAAATCGACTTGATTAGTCCCAATACAGAAGCAACCAATAGCAGCTAGTTTTTCTGCATGATGTAATACTTCAGCTGTCAGTTGCGTGCGTGAGCGTAAACCAACAAAATGCGCATCTTTGATTGAAACCAGTAATGCAGCTTCGCCGAGTGAGGCTTTGTGATATTCAATATTGGTGTAACCTGAACGTTCTAGTACATCGACCGCAGTTTGGTGGACGCCCTCCAACAGCAGGATTTTAATCTTATCCTTGTCAAGCGAATGTTTCGCCATGATATGGGTACCCTCTTATCATTAAATGGTGCTTATGCTAATGCTTATACTAACAGTTATGATATAAATGCAGACTTCCGACGCAATACCAAAGTAGCACTTTTTTTAGGGCTTGTGGAGGGCTAGATGGCTGAAGGAATATTTTTAATTGAGAACAATATCGCAGAAGAGGAATTTTCGATGAAAAAAGGTGTGATATGGATAACAATTTATCTGTTGGTATTGTTGTGGTCGCTGATAAACCCTAAAGATATGTTTACTTGGTGGCTGGAAGCCATCCCTGCATTACTCGCATTACCGATATTGTTTTTTAGTCGTAAAAGCTTTCCGCTAACCCCGTTAGCTTATGGCCTTATTCTAGTGCATTGTTGTGTGTTATTTGTGGGAGCTCGTTACACCTATGCTGAAGTACCATTATTTGACTGGCTAGCTCAACTGATGGGCAGTGAGCGAAACAATTACGATAAAGTCGGCCATTTTGCCCAAGGTTTTATTCCGGTGATATTGGCGCGTGAAATTTTTATCCGTAAGCAGGTGATACAAATAGGTGCTTGGTGCCAGTTTTTAGCGGTATGTTTTGTGCTCGCATTTTCAGCTTTTTATGAATTAGTTGAATGGTGGGTCGCCATTGCTACTGGCGAAAATGCGGAGGCTTTTTTAGGCACTCAAGGGTATGTTTGGGATACTCAATCTGACATGTTTTTAGCATTAATTGGTGGCGTGTGTGGCGTATTGTTGCTTTCATCTCTTCATAACAAACAGATAGCGACCAAAATGGCGGTCAATAACCATTTGGTGTGACTGCGCAGGCTGGGCTTATCGTGGCATAAAAGGCATCATAAAATAGCTAAATTTGGCTGCTAGCCTGAGAATTAATTAATGGCTTTAAGCGAATGTAAAGTATGAGGCTTATCAGTCTTGAATTAGTGATAAAGTCTATGGCAAGTCAGTCAAACTTACTATTAATACTTTAGACTTACATAATAGCCATAATAACCAGCAAATTTTTACTATGCTTGCTGTATAGAAAGGTTTTTATCATAACAGTAGCTATTGAGAGTGACCGATTAACCACGATTATCTAATCTGTCGGTTAATCCATTTACAAGATAAGGCGATTAACTAATAACCAAATAAAATGTTCTAAATATAAAGAGATGAAAGTAAACTATCTGCTCTGCCTAGTTCTGAAGGCTAGTAAATGAGTTCCATTTACGTATAGTATATAACCTCAGGATGTGATCAAGGTATGTTGAGCAATAATGTACTTTTCAGGGAGAAGAGTGATGAGTTCGAATATCGATGAGTTGGTGTTCTTGCACCAAATCGCAGCACCTTGCCATTTAGCTATTTTGGCTGAATCTATCGGGTTAAAAACTCGCATTGTAAAACATGCGGCTGAGCTTGAGTTAGAAAAAAAATCCAATAACTTTTATCTTATTTCACAAAAGGGCGCAGCCTTAGACAGTAAAGGTATTCCGTTATTGGTGTCGCGTTTAGTCGAACATGTTCCGGTTGCTTTATATCAAGTTGAACGAGGTTCACTTGATCAAGAGTCTGCACTGCTCCAAGGCGTGCGTGGTTTATTGTACAGTGATCAACGCATGGATTTAATGCTAACGGGTTTGCGTAAAATGGTGGCTGACGAATTGTGGTACGACCGGCCATTGATCAGTAAAATCTTTAGACGTTTAGTTCAGCAGTTAGATACTCGTACTGAAATCCCTGCCGATACCGTTGCCATTCTCCAAAGGTTGACCAATCGAGAAAGAACTATTATTCAGCTTGTCTCTAGTGGCGCGCGTAATAAAGAAATTGCCCAGCGATTGTGTATTAGTGAACATACCGTTAAAGCCCATATCTCCTCTATTTTCCGTAAAACAGAGTCACGCAACCGAGTTGAGTTATTACGTTGGGCACAAACTTATCAAAGTCACTGGGAATTGGTGAGTTAACGTACTGGACGATTTATCCAATAACGACAATAACGACAATAACGACAAAAAGGAGCTTAGGCTCCTTTTTAATGGGGTGGTGTTATCTATCGCGTTTATCTTTTAAAAGCTTAAGCTAATCAGTACACTGAGCTTTCTAGTAATGATAATGATGGATATTAAGAATGAGTATTTGGTTTAAAACGGTCACTTTAGAAGATTGTGCTCGTTTGGATGCAGGGATGCAGGGAAAGGGCACCTTAATGCAAACTTTGGGCATTAAAATCACTGAAATTGGCGATGATTATATGGTCGCCACCATGCCTGCTAATCCCGCTGTGCATAATCCATTAGGGATGGTTCATGGTGGCGCGAATGTCGCACTCGCGGAAACGGTAGCCAGTTATGCTGCCAATTTTGTGGTCGATTTCACGCGCTATTATTGTGTCGGACAAGAAATCAACGCCAATCATTTAAAAGCATCACGTAATGGCGAATTAACCGCGACAGCAAAACCTGTACACATTGGCAAGCGCAGTTCTGTATGGGAAATATTAGTGCACAATAGCGCTGGCAAACTTTGCTGTATTTCAAGAATGACAGCTGCAGTTGTAGAGCGATAAGCTATAGTTAGAACAATAGCGACTAAATCTAAAGTAGATCAACATTTTAGTCTTGCTGCCTATTTATTATGTAGATAACGTTACTGCTTGTTTAATCATAATGAATGTACAAGGGCTAAGGGGAAGTGCTCGGACATTTGTTAGCTGAACAGAGTGTTTTTGGCTTCAACTTGTTTATTCAGCATCGTAATATAAGGAAAATCCATGGACAATATTAACCCTTGGGAATGGGTCGGCTACTTAGCTTCGGTCGTTGTTGCTATTTCCTTGATGATGGCGAACATCAAAAAATTACGCTGGTGGAACTTAATTGGTGCTGGATTATTTGTGGCTTACGGCCTGGCCATAGATGCATTACCCGTTGCTTTGGTTAATTTTTTTATTGTGTTAATTGATGCCTATTATTTGATTAAGTTATACCGTAAACCAACCCCGCCCACAGACTAATCATTCCTTTACTCAATGATTTAATACCAAAAAGGTAAACTGACAACGTTGGCTTTTTTATTGTCATTACACTGTTTTTTGGATTAATTTAAATAGTTTTAATCGCTTTTAACGTATTTGGCTATCTATTTTAATCATTATAATTAATCCTCTTGCGCTTCTATAATGTGTCCATCAAATGGTGGTTTGGAGTAGGAGTATTCATATGGCAACCGTTTATGACTTAATTGAACAGTGGTTAGCCGACCGCGCATAAAGAACAATAAATAACTCAAGTTAATTATTTAACCAGTCAAAACGGTGTATCGTGGCAGATGTGTAAAACGCAATGTCTGCTGGCGAAGGTGGTCCACGACGTTGACAAAATTGGTATTTAATAGAAACGCTGGCCGGCATCGTAAGTAAGCCTCCCTTAGATGTTCAGTAAAAGAGAGTGGGATCATTTCACTACAGCGGAGATAGAGCAACGCAGGATCCGTTGCCGAATAACACTATGCCGTTAAGTCTTCGCCTTGATTAAAGCAATTTGAATTCCCGCTGCATAACCAGATAATTAATACGATTGGTATTAAACAGGCTTTAGCCAAATTACAGCCATTTAGCTAAGCAATAGGCGACCATTTATACCTAAATGCTATAAATTGGTCGTCTATCAAAAACACGATAATAATCATCCTCTTACTGTTTTGCTCACAATCATTTGCTGACGCAATAATGTGTTAACTTACCAATATATAGGCACTTTTAGGGCACTTTTACGTGACTGCTCCATGGCAAACAATAAACTGGTTTCTTTATTGTCTAACCAGGTTTCAATATTAAGTTGATACTGCTCACTAAGGAACCTTAATATTTTATACGCAGATAGCGTGCTGATCCCCAACGCTAAGTCTTGCCACGGTGCACGAAAAGCCTCGCGCTTTTTGGCTTGGTACATTTCTCCATAAGCAAAGCCAACTAAGATACTTTCATCCAGTGCGTCTGCAACGTGTTGGTAATCTACGCTATTCATTTCAGATGTTATCGGCATTAATTTGCCAATACGTTTCCATGAGGCTTGTTGTAATTGGTTAGCAAACAAGCCCAGTTCTGGATAATTGCCCCATTGATGTTGACCACTTTCAGTGGTTAATAACAAATCGACTAAGGCCAATTGTAATTGACCATACTCAGGTTGTTGCCATATGGAGGCTAATTGAGTTGAAATAGACATCGAGCTGATATGGTTTTCTAGTCGTTGGCACACGAGAGGTTTATTATTGATGTTGGCAAGAAGTTTTGCGTCGTCTTGCAACAATAAGCAACAGCTTTGCAGTGGACTAACAAATATTAGCGCCTGTTCAAGATGATCAAATAATGGGCTAGTGTGCTGATTGAGTAAACCAAATTGATCTAGGGTGAGCCTGAGTAAGCGCACACAACGACGTAATTCCCCCCATAATGCTGACTGTTGTTGTTCGTCGTCATTAGAGACAGTTAACCTATTTTCAATCAGTTGCCAGCGCTCAAGCCCCGTTTCTAGTATGGCGCTAAGAGTTTGCTGTAAATTATTACTTTTTGACAACGAGATGTAATCAATATTCTCGAGGGTGACGGGTTTTGATTTACCCGCAAGCTGGTAACCTCGCTGAGCTTTACTGGCCTTACCTAACCGCAAGGGCACTGATTTAGCCACTTCAATTGCCAATTCTATTAAGGCTGAAGTATCACCTGCAAGTAATTCAAATTCTAGCTCGCATATGGGATCAAGGTTATTTTTTGCAATGATTTCACCCACATCCAATGCGACCTCAACGAGGCTGTTATTGAGGTAAATATGCCAGGTTTGGCGGTTGAAATTGGTTTCAAAAATACACCCGAGTGATGCGGAGATGTTGTCGATATTATATCCTACCGGCCAAATTTTATTTGGGAAACGTGACAGGATCGGTATTTTTTGATCTATGTTGACATTATATTCGGGACGAGAGTGGATCCCTCCTACGACCCTACCTGCTGTTTTTATGGTCTGTTCGAGTTGGTTATCAAAACCTCTTACGCGTAAGCCCATATCCCAACGACGCAACTGTAAATCGTCTGTATCGAAATATCCGTTGGTGAGGTTTTTCTGGCCTTGAGGGGTCGAATTAGGGTAGTCATTCAATATTTTTTTTAATAAATCATGGTGTTGTGCTTGAATGAATAGTTTTAACTCTATTTCTGCGTCCATTGACTTTATGTTTGCCTTGTCATCAAATGTTCATTAATGCGTCATATTATCTTCATAATGTCACATTGCTGTAATAAAATTATCTTAGTATAGCGTTGCTCGCATCATATATACTGAGTAACGATAACAGAGAAACTGTCGTACGAAATTAAAAAACACAGTTTCATTATGTGTACGCTTGGGTTAACATGCGCCCGCTTTTTCCAAATTGGAATTTATTAAATAGGTAAACGGCAATGCCAGTAAACTCTATTTTAGGTGTGTTTGCAAAATCACCTCTTAAGCCTTTAGAACAGCATATCGACAAAGTACATGAGTGTGCATCACTTCTTGTTCCTTTCTTTGACGCAACTATCTCAGGTGACTGGGATAGTTGCGATAAAGATACGCAAAAAAATTAGTTTGCTGGAAAAAGATGCTGACTCACTTAAACGTGAAATTCGCCTGACTCTTCCTGGTGGATTATTTATGCCTGTTGAACGGACTGACTTGCTTGAGTTATTAACTCAACAGGACAAAATCGCCAACAAGGCAAAAGATATCTCTGGCCGTATTATTGGCCGTCAATTAGTCCTTCCTCAGCCTATGCAAAAAGCTTTTGGTGCTTATCTACAACGTTGTTTAGATGCGGTATCACTTGCTAAGCGGGCTATTAACGAACTCGATGATTTGCTCGAAACCGGTTTCCGGGGTCGTCAAGTTGAGTTAGTTGCCAAAATGATCAATGAATTAGATCTTATCGAAGGCGATTCTGATGACTTGCAAATTCAATTGCGTCGTCAATTGTTTGCATTAGAAGCTGAATTGAATCCGATTGATGTAATGTTCATGTATAAAATTATCGAATGGGTTGGAGGTTTAGCAGATCTTGCTGAGTGTGTCGGTTCCCGCCTAGAGCTAATGCTAGCTCGTAACTAATTACAAAGGTTATCAAGGAAACAAAATGGTTGATGTATTAGTCACCAATGGCCCTATGCTTATTATGATAGCGGCTGCATTCGGATTTTTAATGGCATGGGGTATTGGTGCAAACGACGTAGCCAATGCAATGGGGACCTCTGTAGGTTCTAATGCCATTACCATTAAACAAGCGATTATTATTGCAATGATCTTTGAGTTCACCGGTGCATTTTTAGCCGGTGGTGAAGTCACAAGTACTATTCGTAAAGGTATTATCGACGCCAGTTATTTTACTGACGTACCAGAGTTATTGGTATACGGCATGATTGCCTCATTACTTGCTGCAGGTATTTGGTTAGTGGTAGCGTCAGCGTTAGGCTGGCCCGTTTCTACAACCCATTCGATTATTGGCGCGATTGTCGGTTTTGCCGCAGTGGGTGTCAATGCTGACGCTGTTGAATGGGGTAAGGTTGGCGGTATTATTGGCTCTTGGGTTGTGACACCCGCAATTTCGGGTTTTATTGCTTATATCATTTTCCAAAGTGTGCAAAAGCTGATTTTTGATACCGATGATCCGTTGGGAAATGCTAAGCGTTATGTGCCTTTTTACATGGCATTAGCCGGTTTTGTGATGTCTCTTGTGACCATTACCAAAGGTTTAAAGCATGTAGGCATCAATTTTTCAACCGTAGAAGCTTATCTTTTAGCGGCGGCTGTTGCGGCCGTAGTTGGTCTTTTGGGTAAAGTGGCCATTAGCCGTTTAAAAATGAGCGACAAAGCTGACCGTCAAACTCAGTATGGTAATGTTGAAAAAGTCTTCGCCATTTTAATGGTTGTAACTGCATGTTGTATGGCATTTGCACATGGTTCAAACGACGTTGCTAACGCGATTGGTCCATTAGCTGCAGTGGTTTCTGTGGTTGAAAGTGGCGGTGTTATTGGTGCTGAAGCTGTTCTAGCATGGTGGATTTTACCATTAGGCGCAGTGGGTATTGTGTTGGGGTTGGCTATTTTTGGTCAGCGTGTGATGAAAACCATTGGTAAAAACATCACCCATTTAACGCCAAGCCGTGGTTTTGCTGCTGAATTAGCTGCCGCATCGACTGTGGTTATTGCTTCTGGTACCGGTTTACCTATCTCGACCACACAAACCTTAGTGGGCGCAGTGTTAGGTGTGGGCATGGCGCGTGGTATCGCGGCAATCAATATTGGTGTGGTGCGTAACATTGTTGTGTCTTGGGTTATTACCCTGCCAGCAGGTGCTGCATTATCTATTGTGTTCTTCTTCATTATTAAGAGCATCTTTAGTTAATTTAGCCAAGACCCAATGAAGTATTAACAGAAGTGTGAGTGCGAATGCATTTAAGAAGGAAGTCATATGACTTCCTTCTTGCATTCAGAGCATTTAATAAATAGCATGACCATAAGTTTTCTGAGTTTGGATAAATACCGTGTTAAGAGTACTTTCAATCCTTATATTTTTACTTGCGCCAAGTGGCGTATTTGCGGCCCAAGCACCAACGCGTTTTATTTCTGATGATGTGTATACGTTTATTCATGGTGGACCGGGTACAGAATTTCGTATTCTTGGTAGCGTAGAAGCGGGTCAACCGATCACGTTATTGGATAATACCGATGGTGATTTCACTCAAATTATTGATCATAAAGGCCGAGAAGGCTGGGTATTAACCAGTTTAGTGACCGATCAGCCTAGTTTTCGTGAACGTTTTCCAGAGATGGAAGCCCAACTGAAGCAAGCTAATGAGCAATTAAATCAAATTACTCAAAATACTGACAATACTGAAGAATATTTAATTCTGGCTAACGAAAAGGTGACTGAATTAAACGCTGCATTAACGATAGCGGTTAAACAGCGAGATGAAGCCGAGTTAAAAGTGCAGCAAGGGGTTGATAATCGTCGTTATCAAATGTGGCAGCAAGGTGGCTTGATTGGCGGTATGGGTGCATTGATTGGTATTATATTGGTGTACTTACCGCGTCCGCAGCGTCGTAAAAATAGTCGTTGGATGTAATAATATCCGTTGATGATGAGCTTCTATAGAATCAAATCATCTTTTATGCGATTCATATCCTTGCTAAAAAGCCAACTATTCAAACGTTGGCTTTTTTTATTTCATTTTTTTCTATAAGAGTCATTCATTTTTTTATTATGTTAAATAAATATTAATTGTTACTTAACAAGCTGTTAAAAACCTTTACCTGTCAACTTTCACGTCTTATCACATTGCGCACGGATAATGCAGTGATGAAAATCAAACAATTGTTGGCAATTTTTTATCTATAGTGTCCAAGTTCACATTTTGAAGGTATAATCGCCGAAAAATAGATCGTACATTGTATACAAAATAGAATATTTATGAATACTGTGTTCATTTAATAGCCACAACAACCATCCTTAATCTGACCTAGATGGAATCGAATACTATGTTCAAAGCGAGTGAAGTACTGGAAGGCCGCTATGACAATGCCACTCTTGATGAGTTATTTAAAGCCATTACTGATAACTATATTGTCGATGAAGAGCAATACCTATCTGAATTAATCAAGTTAGTGCCTTCGTCTGATACAGACATTGAGCAAGTCACTCGTCGCGCTCACGAACTCGTTAGCAAAGTACGTCAGTTTGAGAAAAAAGGTTTAATGGTAGGGGTTGATGCCTTTTTACAACAATACAGTTTAGAAACACAAGAAGGGATTATCCTAATGTGTTTAGCTGAAGCTCTGTTGCGCATTCCTGATGCTGAAACTGCCGATGCGTTAATAGAAGATAAGCTGTCTGGGGCTAAGTGGGATGTACACCTTAACAAAAGTGGTTCACTACTGGTTAATGCCTCAACGTGGGGGTTAATGCTTACCGGAAGAATCGTTAAGTTAGATCGTAACATTGACGGTACACCGAGTAACTTGCTTAAGCGTCTCGTTAACCGCGTTGGCGAGCCTGTGATCCGTCAAGCGATGTTAGCTGCGATGAAGATTATGGGTAAGCAGTTTGTATTAGGGCGCAATGTCAAAGAAGCGCTCAAAAATAGCGAAGCTAAGCGTAAGTTAGGTTATACCCACAGTTATGACATGCTTGGTGAGGCAGCTTTAACGGCCAGTGATGCGCAAAAATACTTCATCGATTACAGTAACGCTATCGGTGATTTAGGTGCGCAGCAATTTGATGAGTCTGACGCTCCACGGCCAACAATTTCAATTAAACTGTCAGCATTGCATCCTCGTTATGAAGTCGCCAATGAAGATCGCGTATTAACCGAACTATACGACACTGTCATTAAGCTGATTGTTCAAGCCCGTGAGCTGAAGATTGGTATTTCAATTGATGCCGAAGAAATGGATCGTCTTGAACTATCGTTAACATTGTTCAAGAAATTGTATCAGTCAGATGCCGCCAAAGGATGGGGCTTACTGGGTATTGTGGTGCAGGCCTATTCGAAGCGCTGCTTACCTGTTTTATGCTGGGTGACTCGTCTTGCAAAAGATCAAGGTGATGAAATTCCATTACGTTTAGTAAAAGGTGCGTATTGGGATAGTGAGCTTAAATGGGCTCAGCAAGCGGGTGACGGGGGGTATCCTTTATTTACTCGTAAAGCGAGCACTGATGTGTCTTATTTGGCCTGTGCACGCTTCTTACTATCAGATGCCACTCGCGGTGCTATTTACCCGCAATTTGCTACTCATAACGCGCAAACGGTAGCCAGTATTAATGCCATGGCCGGCGATCGCCTTTATGAGTACCAACGCTTACATGGTATGGGGCAAGAATTGTACGACACCATTTTATCTGAAAGTGGTGCTAAAGCCGTGCGTATTTATGCGCCAATCGGTGCCCATAAAGACTTGCTGCCTTACTTGGTCCGTCGCTTACTTGAAAACGGTGCGAATACCTCATTTGTGCACAAGTTAGTAGACCCACATACCCCTATTGAAAGCTTAGTGGTTCACCCATTAGTGACCTTACAAGGTTATAAAACCTTAGCTAATCAAAAAATTGTGCAGCCAGCAGATATTTTTGGTGCAGAACGTAAAAACTCTAAAGGACTAAACATGAACATTATTTCTGAATCAGAGCCATTTTTTGCTGCATTAGAAACGTACAGTGCCACTCAGTGGACTGCGGGTCCGTTGGTTAACGGTCAGACCTTAACGGGTGATGTACAAACGGTAGTGAGTCCTTTTGATACTTCATTAACGGTAGGCACTGTGGCGTTTGCTGATGCTAAGGCAATAGAGCAAGCGGTCGCGGGTGCAGATGCCGCTTTTGGCCGTTGGGCGCGGACTCCGGTTGAGACGCGTGCCAATGCACTGCAAAAACTAGCCGATTTACTGGAAGAAAACCGAGAAGAGCTGATTGTGTTGTGTACCCGTGAAGCGGGTAAGAGCATTCAAGACGGTATCGATGAAGTACGTGAAGCGGTCGATTTCTGTCGTTACTACGCCGTGCAAGCGAAGAAAATGATGGCTAAGCCTGAATTACTTCCTGGCCCGACAGGTGAGCTTAATGAGTTGTTTTTACAAGGTCGCGGAATTTTTGTTTGTATTAGTCCATGGAACTTCCCGTTAGCGATTTTCATCGGCCAAGTATCAGCGGCGTTAGCCGCGGGTAATACCGTGATTGCCAAGCCAGCTGAACAAACCTGCTTAGTGGGTTATCGTGCCGTGCAGCTTGCACATTTAGCGGGGATCCCTAAAGATGTATTGCAGTTCTTACCCGGTACGGGGGCTGTTGTCGGTTCTGCCTTAACGGCTGATGAGCGTATTGGCGGTGTGTGTTTTACCGGGTCTACTGGTACAGCAAAGCTTATCAACCGTACCTTAGCCAACCGTGATGGCGCCATTATCCCATTAATCGCTGAAACCGGTGGTCAAAATGCCATGGTGGTTGACTCAACGTCACAGCCTGAACAAGTGGTAAATGATGTAGTTTCTTCATCATTTACCAGTGCTGGTCAACGTTGTTCAGCACTGCGAGTGTTGTTTCTACAAGAAGATATTGCCGATAGGGTGATTGAAGTGATGAAAGGTGCAATGGAGCAATTGGTCATTGGCGATCCTAGCTTCGTTAAGACGGACGTGGGCCCAGTGATAGATGCAACGGCTAAAGCAAACTTGAATGCCCATGTTGACCATATTAGCCAAGTAGGTAAGTTAATTAATAAACTTGAGTTACCAGCGGGTACTGAGAAGGGTCACTTTGTAGCCCCAACAGCGGTTGAAATCGATTCGATAAAGATGCTAGAAAAAGAGCATTTTGGGCCTATTTTGCATGTAATCCGTTATAAGGCTGCTGATTTAGGCAAAGTGATTGACGAAATCAATAGCACTGGGTTTGGGTTAACATTAGGGATCCACAGCCGTAATGAAGGCCATGCGCTTAATCTAGCCGATAAAGTGAATGTCGGTAACGTGTACATTAATCGTAACCAAATTGGTGCCGTAGTGGGTGTGCAGCCATTTGGTGGTCAAGGGTTATCAGGTACAGGTCCTAAAGCCGGTGGTCCACATTACTTAACCCGTTTTGTGATTGAAAAAACTCGTACCAACAACATTACCGCTCTTGGTGGTAATGCGACATTGCTATCGTTAGGCGACACTGACGAGTAAGGTAATGTGTTTTATCTTTTAAGCCCACTTATGTGGGCTTTTTTATGCCACTAATTGGACGGTTCGCTTTTACGCTTATTGACAGCAAGAGGAGTAAATTCAGAGCCGTATTAATATGTCTTCCCTAAAAATAAGTGAGGCGTTCAGAGTTGCATACAGAGTTGCATACAGAGTTGCTTACTGAGTTACAAGAACGGGTGACAGTTGAATATGATTGCGTGTTAATCCTCGGCCGACGTTTTGACATAATTTACCAAAACGGCTGATATCACCTAAAGAGGGCATAACGCCCTGTGCGATTGCCGCTTCCCAGTAGGTGACCTCAGAATCGATGAGATCTAATAGTTTTTTTGGGCAGCCCACACAACTGTTAGCGGATCCACAGCGAAAGAGATCAGGGGAGTCTAATGGGAAGGTTTGTTTTACTTGGGCAATGAGTTGTTTCATTGCAGTGATCCGATCGGGTTTATGGGTCATATTTCACCTACGCTGAATACCCTGCACATTTATCCTTGTACTATTTAGACAAGGCCATAATGCGATGGTATAAATGTGTGAATGCTTATATAGAATAGCAAATCGACATTAGGTTAATACTAACGTAAATCAATTTTTACTTTAAAAAGGGGTGACAAATCGATAAGTTGATCAGGGCTTATGGTTCTTTCGTGATCCCAATTTATTCGAGATAAATAGTGTGGCTCTTTAGATAAACCCGCCTGGTATCAAATCGCCACAAACTGCTGCAAAATTGATCTCCAAAGATCAACAGACTCTATATTTATGTAAATTAGTTGTAGCATTTTTCAGATTTAAGAATTAAATACGCCAAAATAAAGGAAGTCTAGACGTCTATATTGACAGTGGTGAAGAGTTCTCTTATTCTTGGCACAACTTGTTTTGATGTGACTGCAATATATAGCAGCGTTGAACATTTTGTTAAATATTCATTGATGACCGAGATTGAGTCGTACTCGCTTTTCTCATCCGCCAATCCCTATTCGTTAAGATAAAGAGAGACCATTTTGACTAAAGCTACTTCATCAGCCACCTCGGCAGTAAACAGCCCGGCATCGTTTGTGGCATTATTGCCACTTTTTTTGTTTTTAGGATTGTTTATTGGTGCAGGCTTATATTTTCAAAGTCAGGGTGTTGATTATGCGTTCTACCAATTACCCAGTGTTATTGCCATTTTACCTGCCATTGTATTGGCAATATTGTTGTCAAAGCAGCAAATCAATAGTGCGATAGAAACCTTTATTGAAGGTATTGGCCACAGTAATATTATTGCTATGTGTTTAATTTATTTATTGGCTGGTGCATTTGCTGCTGTTGCCAAAGCAACTGGCGGCGTTGATGCGACGGTGGCACTCGGTTTATCGTTTATTCCATCCAATTTATTATTGCCTGGTTTTTTTGTTATAGCCGCTTTTATTGCAACATCGATGGGGACGTCGATGGGCACCATTGCTGCCGTTGCGCCGGTGGCGTTAGGGGTCGCTGATCAAGCTCATATTGACTATGCCATAATGGCGGGTGCGGTAATGTCTGGTGCGTTATTTGGTGACAATTTATCGATTATTTCAGATACCACGATTGCGGCAACGCGAACTCAGGGCTGTGAAATGAAAGATAAATTTCGTGAGAACTTAGTGTTTGCTATCCCTGCGTCGATCCTCACCTTGATTGCTTTTTCATTTGTCGGTCAAGGGCAAGCAGATATTGTTGCTCAGGATATTGAAATCTTAAAAGTACTACCGTATTTAACCATTCTAGTGTTAGCGGTGGTCGGCTTAAACGTATTTGTGGTGCTGTCATTAGGGATAGTATTAGCCGGCGTGACAGGCGTGTTAAGTTCTCACTATACCTTTATCCAATTTGGTAATGACATTTACACCGGTTTTACCAATATGCAGGAGATTTTTATTCTGTCGATGTTAGTCGGTGGTTTAGCGGCACTAATGCAGCAGCAGGGTGGACTAACGTTTGTCAGCAAGCAGATTGAACGTCTAATCAAACGTTTTTCAAAAGCGAATGGCGAAGCATCAAGCCGTGCGGCAGAGTTAGGCATGGCCGCGATTGTTGCCGCTACCAATACATGTGTAGCTAACAATACTGTGTCGATTGTGGTGACGGGTGATATCGCCAAGGAGCTAGCCGAAAAGCATGGGGTTTCCCCCAAACGAGCGGCCAGTATTCTCGATATTTTTGCTTGTATTATTCAGGGATTAATTCCACATGGCGCCCAAGCACTATTAATTGCCTCTGTGTTTACCATTAGTCCATTAGTCGCAGTGTCTAATGCTTGGTATTGTATGATTTTGGCCGTCATGGCAGTGATCATTGTGATATTTCGTAAACGAGTCTAAATCGGTTATATGATCAATCATGACTTGCTTACCCAGTTTAAGTGGCGACGAATGTAGCTATTTTACGATAATCAAGTAATAGCCAATCAGTAATGATTGGCTATTACTGTTCTTGGTTCTTGGTTCTTGGATATTGGTCATTACTTTTGCGTTTTCCGGGTTAACATGCCCATGCCTGTTTTTGCTTAAGTATCGACCCGTTCCCTGGAGTGGCAGCAATCATAATTGACACCTAAAGATTGTGTTCATGTCATTGATGCTATTGGATTAGCGTCAGTTGGATTTTGCCAATTGTTTGATAAATTTTTACCTATGTTGTGTCATCGGCTATATGGTCATTAACCCAGGTGAATATTTTATGCTACATCTGCCTCGGGTTAAGCATGCTAATAAAAATTAACACGTAACAAACTAATGTGGACCTATTTCTCGGAACCCGTTATTTTATGTCCATTCTTGCTTGAGTATTGTCCATGACACCGATGCGATTAAGTCATTATTTAGCTGTGTGTGGCGTGGCATCAAGACGGCAAGCTGCGCGACTTATCGATAGTGGTCGAGTGAGTCTTAATCATCAATTAGCCAAGCATACTGATCGCATTAACCCCGCAGAAGCGGTGACTGTTTTGGTGGATGGTAAACCCATTTTGCCCGTGCAAGCTAAACAGTATTGGCTGTACCATAAGCCTGTTGGCGTTGATTGCCGTTTATTAGCTAATGATCCCCATAGTCTGCTCCATTTATTACCCGAGTCACCCAGGCTGTATCCTGCAGGGCGTTTAGATAAAAATTCTCGCGGATTATTACTGCTCACTAATGATGGCCAATTGACTCAAGCGTTAATGCATCCCGATTTTTATCATCCAAAGACTTATGTCGTCCAAGTGGATAAGCCTATTAGCGCAGAATTTTTATTGATGATGGCGCAAGGCGTGCAATATGGGCAAGTGCAAACTCGACCGTGTGACATTCGGCGATGGAGCTCTGAGGCGGATGAAGACAGATTTGAGATCGTATTAACCCAAGGATTAAATCGGCAGATTAGGCGTATGTGTCAGGCGTTGAGCTATAAAGTGATTGATTTAATGCGTACCCAGTTGCTGGATGTGTGTCTTGCTGAATTAGCAGAAAAAACAATGCGGCCATTAACGGCCGCAGAGTTATTGAGTCTTAAATGCGCAGTAAGCTGAGCATTTTGTTAAACAATGATTATTTAACAATGTCCATTTCAGCTAATAAATTGTCAGCATGATCTAAGTACTGCATTACCCAGAGCATATAACGGCTGTCAACTTGGATGGAACGATTGCTTTGAGCGTCGTATCCCCAGTCACCAATGATACTTTCGTACACACCGTCAAACAGCAAACCGACTAATTCAGCGCGGCCGTTTAAGGTGGGTGATCCTGAGTTACCGCCGGTTGTATCAAGGGTCGATAAAAAATTAACCGGGACTGAGTCAATGGCTTTGACATAGTAATCGCCGTATTGCTTTTGCTTAATCAGCTCAAGCTGTTTTGCTGGTGCATCAAATGGGTCAACTCCAGTGTCTTTGGCTAAAAGGCCTTCTAAACGGGTAAAAGGCACTGCCACTAGGCCATCTTGTGGTGAGTAACCTTTCACGTTACCTATTGTCACCCGCAGGCTTGAGTTTGCATCGGCATAAACCGGTTTACCTTGCTCGCGGTTATAGGCAATGATCGCGTCCATATATTGTGGACGTACTTTCATTAAGTCACCTTCTAATTGCTTTTTCTCTTTTTCGCGCGCCATGTCAGCATCAAAGGTTTGTACTGCAAATTGAATGAATGGGTCGTTAGAGACTTTAAAGTCGGCAACCGATTTGTTCATCCATGCTAAGCGAGTTTCTTTGTTGTTTAGCTTGGTGTTGGCGTACATTTTATCCAATGTGTTCGCTAACGCTTTAGCATCAAATTTTTTGCTAATACCAAAGGCTTTATCTAAAGAGGCTAAATGCTGCTCTGCAGGTAATGCGGCATAGCGCGTCAGTAAATCGGCTAGCAGGGCTTTATCGACACTGGCGGCATAACGGCGATCAATACGTTCCATGCTTGAGGTAAAGTTGGTCATGTCACGTTCTTGGTAACCTGGTTCACGTTGCATATCAGCTAAGGTTTTCTCATTAGCTAAGCGATACAAATCACGTGCGGTGGTGACCATAGTGGTGTAACCGATATAACCTAATAAAGTGTCTCTTTGCTGATTTTGCTGACTCTTAGCAACCAGTTTTTCTAAGCTTGATAGTGTTTCGCCATATTGCTGTTGGCGCTTTTTATCTTTGCCGATCCAGTTTGCTAAATCGCTCTCTATTTTCTCACGATCAGCGAGCATGGTTGATTTACCATAATACTCAATCATCGAGGTAAAATTTTTGGCATAATTGGCTAAACCAGCAATCAAGCTTTCGTATTTAATCCGCTCGTCGCTGCCTTCTGGCGCGGTTTCTTTGATGATCTCAATCATGCGCTCTTGCAGGACTTTCCCTTCAGGATAAGCCCACTCAAACTGATTATTAACTTCATCGGCAGTGCGGTAGCGGTTAGTACTGCCTGGGTAACCGGCAACCATCACAAAGTCGCCATCGCTAACGCCCTTAGCGGATACTTTTAAAAAGCTTTTTGGCTCGTACGGTACGTTGTCTTTGCTAAAATCGGCAGGCTTTCCGTCTTTAGATACATATGCCCGATAAAATGAGAAGTCACCAGTATGACGTGGCCACATCCAGTTATCGATATCGCCGCCGTATTTACCTACGCTAGCTGCTGGATTGTAAGCTAAACGCACGTCACGAATTTCTAACTGCTTAACCAGATAATATTCTAAGCCACCATGGAAGCTATAAACTTGGCAGCGGTAACCGTCTTCTTTTTCACACTCTGCCACTAAGGCTTTTTCTTGCTGTTCGATGCCTTGGTAAAAATCATTACCCACCTTATCCATTTGGTTTGCTTTAACGTTATCGGTAACATTGGTGACCGCTTCAGTCACAAAAATACGTGAACCCGGTGTAGCTGGCAGTTCTTCTGCGTAAGTTTTGGCTAAAAACCCGTCTTTAAGTAGGTTTTTTTCTGGGGTTGAGTTGTACTGAATTGAACCATAGGCACAGTGGTGATTGGTGACGACTAAGCCTTTTGGCGATACAAATGAAGCGGTACAACCACCAAGGCTGATCACGGCATTCATTGGAAATTCAGTTAATTTAGAGATTGATTCAGCGCTGATCTCTAAGCCTTTTTCCTTGAGTTCATCGGCCATCGCAGGTAGTTGATGTGGTTGCCACATACCTTCATCTGCCATAGCGCCAAAGCTGGCTGCTATTGCAACAGTTAATAACCATTTTTTCATTATATAATTCCGTTATTTTTTGGGGAGGAGGTGTTAGCGTGTGATGAATATTATGGCCATTCATGTCTCATTCTTGTTTAATTCTTGTCTAATTGTGTTGGTCAATGTTATTAAAGCGTAAAACAAAAAAGTCAGGCTTAGCCTGACTTTAACAAATGTTTTATCATCTTAATAGGGTTTGTAAAACTCGCTTACAAATCCATTTTATGAGTTATATGGTTCAGGCTAATGCCACCATCAACTGGGCAACAACAATCAAGGTACCGAGTAAGCCCGCGATGATAAGTCCCAAACTGCCACCAGAGACTTGGTAGCCGCCCAATGGCTGTGAACGTTGCTTTAATGCCATTGCAATGGGTAAATAGATAATTATCACCACCAATGGAATAGCTGCAAAACCAAGGACGCTTAAAAAGCCATCTGGGTAGTAAAGTGCACACAATAGCGGTGGTATAAAGGTAATGAGCCATGTTTTAGCGCGACCTGAGGCATCATCCTTGGCTCGAGTGAGTTCGGCAACATAGTCAAACAAGCTCATGGTAACGCCTAAGAACGAAGTGATTAATGCAAGGTTAGCAAATAAATCAATGGCTTGGATTATAATTCTTGATTGAGCTAAGCTTTGTAAAGCTGCAACGAGTTTAGGCAGTGAACCACCAAAGCTATGGACGGTTTCGCCGCCTAAAGACCCTAAGGTCACTAACAACCACAGGATATAGCAAACCAGTGGAATGCTCGAGCCGATCAATAACACTTTTCTGAGTGAAACGGCATCACCTTCTAAGTAGCGCACAATCGTCGCAATACACACATGGAAACCAAATGAGGTAAACACTACAGGAATGGCTGCTAGCCATAATTGTTGTAGCGCTGTGCCTGAAGCAACATCGGTTGAGTAATTGTTTAATGCACTGATTAAATTAACGTCTGGTAATAAAAATGCCACCACAATGACGAGTAACACCACCATAGAAGTAAATAAAATGCGTGATACTTTATCAATCCACTTCACGCCAATGGCAATTAATCCACCAAAGATAACCGTAAACAGTATGATGGCTACTTGGTTGCTCATGTTAATGCCGATGGGTTGTAAACGGGTTTCTAATAGCGATGACCCTCCCATCAGATACACCATGGTTAACGCAAATAATAAGCTCAGGAATGAGCCACCTTGAATGAGCTGGCCAACTTTTCCCAGTGTTTTACCGGTAATGGCATGGACGTTATCGCCGACACCAGAGTGAAGATTAATTTCTAACATCAATAACGAGGTGTAAGCTGATAACCCCCAAATAACCACTAATAAGATTAATGCGGGGATCATACCCAAGGCTGCCGTTGCTAATGGTAGCGCTAACATGCCTCCCCCAATGGCCGTTCCAGCTACAATTGAAATAGAGCCTAACGTTTTAAAATTCACAGAAAATGTCCAGTCTAATTTTTATTTTATTTGTATCGGACATTAGCAGAAGGGTGACAGAGCAGGCAAGGATCTTTGACTGTTAAAGGCTAACAGCGGTGTTTGTAAACAATTACACAACAATAGACCAAACTTTTTTACACGTGATTTTTGCAATAGCGTAGCATTACGGCGTTACTGTTGGGGTGAGGTTATTTTTATGCCGAATTTACACTGTAAAATGAGTCCATTGAATAAAATTATTTAATCGTTATAATGCGAATTGTTTTAGGGGAGTAGCTAATCTTGTCTTGCTGTTATGGCACACAAGATGTCTGTATCAACATAATTGGCCTCACGCCATGGTGCAGACAGTAACTCACTGTTAATCAGTGGTTTTACCAAGCGAGACCTAAGCACAGTAACTGCATCAAGGGGTATGCGGTGGCTCGTGCTTAGTTGTCATTTACCCCTAGGAATATCACATTGGAAGCTTTATTCGCCTCAACTCTTACTGTTGCCATCGCTGAAATAGGCGACAAGACTCAATTATTAGCCTTGCTGCTCGCGGTGAGATTTAGCAATAAAAGCGCTATTATCTCAGGTATTTTACTCGCCACAATATTGAATCATTTCCTTGCTGCATGGCTTGGCCAGTGGGCAATTACTTGGATTGATCCACAATGGGCGACTTATCTGGTGGCCGGTTCATTTTTTGCTATTGCGTTATGGGTGCTTATACCCGATAAAATCGATGATGATGATAACCGTTTCTATCAACTCGGTGCTTTTACTGCGACGTTTATTTTGTTTTTTATTGCTGAAATAGGGGATAAAACTCAAATTGCCACTGTAGTCTTGGCGGCAAAATATCAATCACTCACCTGGGTTGTGATCGGCACGACATTGGGAATGTTGATTGCCAATGTCCCTGTTGTACTCGCTGGACATTTTAGTGCTAATAAATTACCCATGAAGCTTATTCATCGAGGTTGTGCTGTATTGTTTGCACTGCTTGGCGTGGCTACACTCATGTGGTAAATGGAGGTTTAATGCCTGATAGCCAACTTCTCGATGCAGAGACTGCCCGTGGGTTACCTTGGGTCGTCGCGATTGCCTTTTTCATGCAGTCGCTTGATGGGACGATCCTCAATACAGCACTCCCGGCGATGGCCAGCGATTTAAATGAAGATCCACTGCGTATGCAAGGCGTGATTATCGCTTACATGCTCACCGTTGCCTTGTTGATCCCTGCTTCTGGCTGGATTGCTGATCGCTTTGGCACCAAAAAAATCTTCTTTGGTGCCATCTTATTGTTCAGTGTTGGATCATTGCTTTGTGCATTGTCCTATTCATTAGACATGCTCATTGGCGCTCGGGTTATTCAGGGGTTGGGCGGCGCGTTAATGTTGCCTGTGGGGCGACTGGTGGTGCTTCGGACATATCCGCGTTCGGAATTAGTACGGATCATGGGCTTTATCACCATTCCGGGTCTACTCGGTCCGTTGATCGGTCCAACGATGGGCGGTTGGATGGTGCAATACCTGACATGGCATTGGATCTTTTTGATCAATCTGCCCGTTGGCGTGGTGGGTTGTTATGCCGTGTGGCGGTTCATCCCCGATCTCCGTGGCAAGGAAAAGTTGCGTTTCGATAGTCTGGGTTTTTTACTGTTTGGTGCGGCGATGTTGTTGATCACCATTGCCATGGAAGGGCTAGGCGAACTGCATATGCCACACCTACGGGTGATGTTATTGTTATTTGGTGGTATGGCGTGTTTGATAGCATATTGGTTGCGGGCAGGGCGTATTGAGCATCCGCTGTTTGCGCCATCATTATTTCGGACGAGGACGTTTGCTATTGGCCTATTTGGTAATCTGTTTGCTCGCTTGGGCAGTGGCGCGTTGCCGTTTCTGGTGCCATTGCTGTTGCAAGTGGCGCTGGGTTATTCGCCATCTCAGGCTGGGATGAGTATGTTGCCATTAGCGGCTGCGGCGATACTGGCCAAGTATGTGGCACGACCGATTATCGAACGTTTAGGCTATCGCTTCGTACTGACTACTAATACGTTGGCGCTGGGGCTTATGCTAATGAGCATGAGCTTGGTAAGCGAACAGACTCCATACTGGTTATTGTTGGGAATGCTGGCTATTCTGGGCGCAATCAACTCGTTGCAGTTCACGGCGATGAATGTTGTAACCCTAATAGACCTCGATGATGCCAGTGCCAGCAGTGGCAACAGTTTGTTGTCGGTGGTAGGGCAATTATCATTAAGTCTGGGGGTTGCCTGTGCAGGGGCTTTACTCGGCGGCTTTAGCACTGATGTCGACAGTGATGGAGTGGGCACTGTGCTTAGAGCTTTCCAACTGACGTTCGTTACGGTTGGCATTATGACGATGTTAGCCGCAACGATCTTTTCGCAATTGTCTAAAGAAGATGGACGTCGAGTAAAGCATCCGTAGAGTAAATCACGTCTTAGGCGCACCCGTCGGAAGAATACCCTAACGCTATTGTTGTTTTATCGATGAGTCGCCTGATGACCATTGATCCTGTTGTTCATCACCGTCGTGGCATACTGCCACTGATAATGGTGTTCATGCCACTGATGCATATTAACAGAATGTTAACCTCTCATTTGTTTGCATGTCTTGGCTATTCTCATATTACGCCGCTCTAGAGAGAGCGTTTGCTGTGATCGTTAAATGGTTAATATTACCCATTACACCATAAGTACTCTAACGTTTATTTTGTGCACTCCGGCATACATTTCCTCGTATCTGTGGCTAAAATATAAGCATGCACAAACATTATATGGGCGCGCGTGCATTTAATTGTGTAAAAGCATAGTAAAGGAGTCTCGATATGGATATGAAGAAACATGGTTTATCGATTGGCATAAACCGAATTGAAAATGTGTTTTTTGTGACATTAAAAGCAACGGGCACATTAACCCACCAAGATTACCTCGTCATTACCCCAATGCTAGAGGGGGCATTAAGCCAAGTTGATCAACCTCAAGTGAGTTTATTTCTCGATGCGACTGAGCTCGACGGTTGGGATTTGCATGCTGCTTGGGATGATTTAAAGCTGGGGTTAAACCATAAATCAGAGTTTGAAAGAGTGGCGATTTGGGGTAATAAAGGCTGGCAAGAATGGGCGGCCAAAGTAGGTAGTTGGTTTATTGCAGGTGAGATTAAATATTTCGAAGACCAAGATGACGCCTTAAAATGGCTTCGATATTAACACTGATGCCCAAAATAAGCGGATGTGGATTGATCAATATGTCGTTCGCGGTATGAAGCGTTGATTTTACCTTAGTGATTTTATAGAGACTATTCGCTAGGGTTTTGATGCTGTGATAATCCGTTTATATGGCCACTGTTAGCTTATTGCTGCGGCGCAGGTCGTTGCGCAGATAGTTGCGCTGCAGCGATAAGTTATAATGCCATTTGTCCTTCAATTTTTTGCTGATAGTTAGCCATAACGGCAACTTTTAAGCTGTTGCCTGAATCAATCGTGGTGGGCATTGAAGAAGGAGAATTAACGCTAAGTGACATGGTTAACCTTAATGTAAAACTGAATGTTAGTCTTCTATAGACCAAGGATCGCCGCGCTTGATGCATTTTTATCAAAAAGTGGCTTACTGAATTTTTAATTATAGGTTGTGCACAACCAATGTTATCATTGACTCATATTATTGGTTAGCGGAGTAAAGCCTATGCCTAGTAAAGCGTCTACTGGATCTCAATTCCCTACAGCAAAAAATCCGCTAGCACTTGAAAATCAGGTGTGTTTCTCATTATACAGCGCGACCAATGCTTTGATCCGCGCATATCGACCCTTATTAGATGAGTTGTCGCTGACGTATCCACAGTATTTGGTGATGATGGTGCTTTGGAAAGAGCCGGGGATAAGTGTCAAAACCTTAGGTGAGAAATTACATCTTGATTCTGGAACGTTAACCCCGTTATTAAAACGCTTAGAAAGTAAAACGTTAGTGACTCGAGGTCGCAGCGAGTTAGATGAACGCGTGCGTGTGTTACATGTGACTGAGCAAGGCCAGCAATTATACCAGCAAGCATTGAGTATTCCTGAGCAAATGCGCTGTAAAGTTGGTGGCAGTATTGAAGATTTACAACAATTGAAGCAACTGTGTGATCAGGCATTTTTTATGCTTAATTCTGGCGCGGGAAGCAGCTGTGAAAGATGATTATTTTGAGCGTGGTGATGGTCTGTCATGCCGCAATATTCAGCTCTCAATGGTTGAGCAAGTCAGTATAAAATAACAATAGTAACCGATTTGTTTGATATGTTTTCTCATGTCGATCATTTGAAGTATTGGTCATGTTAGAACCGCTGCATTACTCTTTTTGTAAAGTAAGCGGTACTTGAGTCGTCATTCAACACTCGTTTTGAGTTGATCACTTATTGATAAGGTTTAGTATAAGAGGCTACTAGAGAAGGGTGTTTTTTGTCGTCATAAAAATGTCACCTCAATGTCATAGTATTGTTTACCAACACAAAAAGGTACCAGGACGATGTGGCAAATATTCAGTCGCTTTTTAGCATTAGGTTTGATCAGCTTTGGAGGACCTGCGGCACACATAGGCTATTTTAGAAAAGCCTTTGTGGACGAACTGCAATGGCTAGACAATAAGCAATATTCTAGTTTTGTTGCCCTGAGTCAGTTTATGCCAGGGCCTGGTTCAAGTCAGGTCGGTTTTGCGATTGGTTATCACCGTGGCGGTTTACTGGGGGGATTAGCCGCCTTTTTGGGGTTTACCTTACCATCGTTTTTACTGTTGTTTTTATTTGCGGTTACCAGTGCGCAATGGTTGCAATTAACAACCGTTGCGGGGGCTATTCACGGCCTAAAGTTACTTGCTGTAGTGGTAGTAGCTGACGCAACCTTGTCAATGTTCACTCAATTTTGCCAACGAAAAACCGCAAAAATATTAATGGCAGCAACAGCTGTTGCTATTATATTAATGCCTTCATTATTGATCCAAATAGCCGTGTTAATTGTGGCGGCTATTGTTGGGGTCACGCTGATGACTAGGGGTGACAGTATTACACCGGACTCTCCTGCTATTGAGCTTGATTATCGTTGGTTAGCATTATTTATTATAGGAATAGCGGCATCTTTATATCTTATCAATCAACCCGATAGCCTTGGACAAATTTTTGCGCAGTTCTATCAAGTCGGTAGTTTAGTGTTCGGTGGTGGGCATGTGGTATTGCCCTTGCTTGAAACCAGCGTCGGTGAATACATTACCCCAGATCGTTTTTTGACCGGTTATGCGCTTGCACAAGCCATTCCTGGACCTATGTTTACCTTAGCCACTTTTTTAGGGGCTGACTTATGGTTAGAGTCGCCGATCCTTGGGGCTATAGTGGCGACGTTAGCTATTTTTCTCCCGGGTTTTTTACTGATGCTGGTGGGCTTAAAAAGTTGGCATTCAATAAGCCAACGTCCGGCCATAGCAGGCGCTATCGCGGGAGTGAATGCGGCTGTTGTCGGACTCTTACTTGCGGCACTTTATCAACCGGTATTTACCAGTGCGGTGATCATGCCGTTGGATATGGCTTTAGTGATTATTGGCTTTAGTCTGTTAAAAGTCTTCAAGCCCAGCTTAGTGTGGTTGGTGATAGGATTTGCTGCCATGGGCAGCGGATTATCAATGTTATAAAAAAGTTACTATATTGTGCTTTTTTGAGACCGGTCTCACTTTATTGGGAGGTATATAGTTAGTTAGTTTAAGTATCTATAAAAAATAGATTAGTATGCTAAATCGATTATTACCCTCAAAAGGCTTGCCACTATGCTGAGATCTTCACTACGCAATAAACTCCTGGGCTTATCATTAATTCCGCTTTCGTTGATCCTCACCGTATTACTGAGTATTTTTTATGTTAATGAAGAGTCATCTTTAACCAAAGATATTGATAACTTTCGCAGTGAATTAATTTCAGAGCGCCAAAACCAACTAAAAGAATCAGTCCAGATTGCTCAGGGCGTTGTTGAATATGAACTTGCTTTGGGTGACAAGGGAAATGTCAATGCAGCATTAAGAGATTTACGTTTTGGCACTGCAGGCTATTTCTATATATATGATGATGCTGGGGTCAATATTTTTCACCCGACTATGCCTGAACTTGAAGGCCAAAACAAAATAGATATGGCCGACCCTAGTGGCACCAAAATTATTGTTGGCTTATTAGAGGCCGCTCAAGCGGGTACTGGTAATTTTTCTTATTACTACCAAAAACCGGGTAGTAGCCAGCTTATTGAAAAACTCGGCTTTGCGGTAATGATCCCCAACACCCATTGGATGTTAGGCTCGGGTGCCTATATTGATGATATTGAAGAGTCCATTGCGGCTTATAAAACCTATAAAACGGAAGAGATGGGTCAAAAAGCACTGATGTTTTTACTCATTGCTATAGGTCTTACAGGCATAACGGCTTTTGCCGTGGTGGTGATGGCACATAAAATGGTGGTGCCAATCCAGAATATGGCTACCTCGTTAAATGATATTGCCAAAGGTGAAGGCGATTTAACCAAACGTTTAGATATC
This sequence comes from Shewanella sp. CAL98-MNA-CIBAN-0140, assembly GCF_040309905.1. Taxonomy (NCBI): domain Bacteria; kingdom Pseudomonadati; phylum Pseudomonadota; class Gammaproteobacteria; order Alteromonadales; family Shewanellaceae; genus Shewanella; species Shewanella sp. CAL98-MNA-CIBAN-0140. Next base: position 20,644 of record NZ_JBEOPI010000009.1, on the reverse strand, counting down.
ACCAGTGAAGATGAGATTGGACAGTTAGGCAGTGCATTCAATCTGTTTATCGACAAATTACAGCATATTATTAGTGATGTGGCTGGCGCAACGGACAGAGTTAAGCATGCTGCTCAAAGCATCAATGGCCAAACGGTGTCGATGACTGAGCAACTCAACCACCATAATAGTGAAGTTGATCAAATTGTTACTGCCATCACTGAAATGTCGGCTACGGCTAATGATGTGGCACATAATACCAATATGGTTGCAGAGGCAACACACGCAGCCTCTGATAACGTAGGTAAAGCACAAGATTGTGTTGATACCTCACTAACGGAAGTGTCCAATTTAATGACTCAAATTGACAATGCCGCTGGCAATGTGAAGTCATTAAGTGAACAATCGAAAAAAATTAACTCTGTACTCAGTGTCATAGGCGGAATTGCCGAACAAACCAATTTACTGGCTCTTAATGCGGCGATTGAAGCTGCCCGAGCTGGCGAACAAGGTCGAGGTTTTGCCGTTGTTGCCGATGAAGTGAGAAATTTAGCCAGTCGTACCCAAGCCAGTACGGTCGAGATTAATGAAATGCTGTCTGAACTGCATAAGTTAGTCACCAAAGCGGTACAAGCCATGGAAGAAAGCCAAACCAGTTGTTTAAGTTCGGTTGAGTCCTCGCGGGCGATTTCTGAAAGCTTAGGTTCAGTAACCTCATCGGTGACCAGTATTAATGACATGAGTACCCAAATAGCCACCGCCGCTACCGAGCAAAGCTCAGTGACTGAAGAAATTAATCGCAATATCAATTCAGTACAAGAGATTGTGAATACGTTACTAGCAGCCAGTGAAGAGGCATCTGATATGAGCAAAACCGTGGCGAATGAAGGTCAGACCTTAGCTCAGTTAGTAGGTCAATTTAAAGTATAATTTTTACCAAACCGATCGTTAAAAATGAACCCGAAGGGGTTCATTTTTTTTAATCATTTTTTAATGATAACAATAGGTCCATTTAATCTGTTTATTACAGGTTAATGATTTTTTTGATGTTGTTTCTGCGCAATATATTCGTCATTTGTTTATTAATAATCGCTCTTCTGGTCTAGGTTTAGCGCCTCTCATGGGGTAAAATACGCCGTTGCACCTTTCGTTAACGGCTAAATTTAAGTTGAATATTCATGTTTGAAGTTAATCCGGTAAAATTCAAAATCAAAGAGCTCGCCGAACGCACTGAGCTACTTCGGGGGTATCTTTGACTACGCTGCCAAAAGTGAGCGGTTAGAAGAAGTCAGTCGAGAGCTTGAAAGCCCTGAAGTGTGGAATGAGCCTGAACGTGCTCAAGCATTAGGTAAAGAGCGTGCTGCGTTAGTCTTAGTGGTCAAAACCATTGATGATATGGACTCAGGTCTAGAAGACATTGAAGGGTTACTTGAACTGGCCATTGAAGAAGATGACGAAGGAACCTTTAATGATGCCGCTTCAGAACTTGAGTCGTTAGAGACTCGTTTGGCTGATCTCGAATTCCGCCGCATGTTTTCTGGTAAGAATGATGCATCAAATTGTTACTTGGATATTCAATCTGGTTCAGGCGGCACCGAAGCACAAGACTGGGCCAATATGGTTCTGCGCATGTATTTACGCTGGGGTGAGGCACATGGTTTTAGCCCAGAGTTAATTGAAGTGACTGACGGCGATGTAGCGGGTATTAAAGGTGCAACGATTAAGTTCACCGGAGAATATGCTTTTGGATGGATGCGAACCGAGACCGGTGTTCATCGTTTGGTGCGTAAATCACCATTTGATTCATCAGGTAAACGTCATACCTCTTTTTGTTCCGTTTTCGTTTACCCAGAAATTGATGACGAGATTGAAATTGAAATTAATCCGTCTGATTTACGTATTGACACTTATCGCGCATCTGGCGCAGGTGGTCAGCACGTCAACAAAACAGATTCAGCGGTACGTATTACGCATTTGCCAACCAATACTGTGGTGCAATGTCAAAACGATCGCTCGCAACATAAAAACCGTGACGCTGCCTATAAACTGTTAAAGGCGAAGTTATACGAGTTACAAATGCACCAGCAAAATGCCGATAAACAAGCTGCTGAAAATGCAAAATCAGACATCGGCTGGGGCAGTCAAATTCGTTCATACGTATTAGATGACGCCCGTATCAAAGATTTACGCACGGGGGTTGAGAACCGCAATACTCAATCTGTGCTGGATGGTGATTTAGATAAGTTTATTGAAGCCAGCCTAAAATCAGGACTTTAAGTAAATTAATTTTTTCGCCATCACAAAGTGTGGCGAGTAAACGCGAGAATATAATATGACTGAACACGTACAAGATGAAAACAAACTGATTGCTGAACGTCGCGCTAAATTAGACCACATCCGCACCAGTTGTCCTGCTAATGCTCATCCAAATACCTGGCAACGTAGCCATAAAGCGGCTGAGTTACAGGCGCAATATGGTGAGCAGACCAAAGAAGCGCTAGAAGTGTTAGGGTTTCAAACCAGTATTGCCGGCCGTGTTATGGCAAAACGAGGTCCATTTTTAGTCATTCAAGACGTGTCTGGTCGTATTCAAGCTTACGCTGGTAAGCCAGTGCAAGGTGATTTAAAAGAGCGTTATCAAGGTTTAGACATCGGTGACATCATTGGTGTTAAAGGTCAGCTGCATTTATCGGGCCGGGGCGACTTGTACGTTAATATGGAAGAATATCAGTTACTGACTAAAGCATTACGTCCGTTACCTGAAAAGTTCCACGGGTTAACCGACCAAGAAACGCGCTATCGTCAGCGTTACGTTGATTTAATCGTTAATGAAGAGTCTCGCAATACCTTTATTATGCGTTCTAAAGTGGTTTCCGCTATTCGTCACTTTATGGTCAAAAAAGAGTTCATGGAAGTTGAAACTCCTATGATGCACGTTATTCCTGGTGGTGCTACTGCACGTCCATTTGTCACTCATCACAACGCGTTAGACATGGCCATGTACTTACGTATTGCGCCAGAACTGTATTTAAAGCGGTTAGTGGTTGGTGGTTTTGAGCGTGTGTTCGAAATTAACCGTAACTTCCGTAACGAAGGTTTATCGCCACGTCATAACCCAGAATTCACCATGATGGAATTCTATATGGCGTACGCGGATTATAAAGACCTAATGGATTTAACTGAAGAAATGCTCAGTTCAATTGCGATTGATTTACTCGGTAGTGCGCAAATGCCATACGGCGAGGACACAGTAGACTTTGGTGGTCCTTATGCCCGTTTAAGCATGTTAGAAGCCATTCAGAAATACAATCCTGATAACGCCACTATACAAGCGATGACGTACGAGCAAGTTAAAGACGTAGACTTTATGCGCGACTTGGCCAAGAGCCTAGGCATCAAGCTAGAAAAATTCTGGACTTGTGGCCAGTTGCTGGAAGAAATTTTTGGTGAAACCGCTGAAACTAAACTGATGCAACCTACTTTCATTACTGGCTATCCCGCGGATATTTCGCCTTTAGCACGTCGTAATGATAACAATGATTTCATCACCGACCGTTTTGAATTCTTTATCGGTGGCCGTGAAGTGGCTAATGGCTTCTCTGAGCTCAATGATGCTGAAGATCAAGACAGCCGCTTTAAAGCGCAAGTTGATGCCAAAGATGCCGGCGATGACGAAGCCATGTTCTACGATGCAGACTACATCACTGCACTCGAGCACGGTTTACCGCCAACCGCGGGTCAAGGTATTGGTATCGACCGTTTGGTGATGCTATTCACTAACACGCATACTATCCGTGATGTGATTTTATTCCCAGCGATGCGTCCACAAGCTTAATCGCTAGTCAGCTAAGCCAATAAAACGAAACCAGCCATCAGGCTGGTTTTTTTTGGCTAGATTTAAATGAAAATATAGACTCGTCCTTGTTGCTGAGATGGGTTCTAAGCTAGCCTATGACTCCGTTCCTAGGTTGAATAAACTTCGCCTTAGCCGTCACGCAAGCTTTATTTTCTACATAGAGTACGGCTTCTAGTTGGTACATTCCTAAGCGTTTGCTCACCAGATGACCGACAATTTTGATGGCATCGCCAACTTTTATTGGGGCAACAAAGCGTACTGTCATTTCTGCAGTTAAGGCTTTAATGCCTTGCATAAGCAAACAATGAGTCATGGCAGCATCGACTAAGGTGCTTGCTACGCCGCCATGTAAGAAGCTAGTGTAGCCTTGAAGCTGCTGACTTGCTTTATGATAACCAACAACCTGATTGTCACCGTCTGCAAAAAACTTACATTGTAATGACAATGGATTTTGTTTAGCGTCGCCACAGACAACACATTGACTGTGGCTTTGTTTACAATCTTGATAACTACTCACACTAAGCCTTGTTTATTAATAGGGACAGATGACTGTTAAGGTTTTTCTTAACTAATGTACTAAAAACGCGCATTGACCATTTGGTAAGTTTTATAGCCACCGCTGAGGTTGCGTGCTTTAAAACCATGCTGGACTAACATGCGACAGGCGACATGACCGCGCAACCCTACCTGACAGAGCAGCAATAATTCTTTGTCTTTGGGAAGTTCATTGAGTCGGTCTCGAAGTTGCGGCAGCGGAATATTAATCGCATTATCAATCGCACCCACAGCCGTTAGTTCGCCAGGATTACGCACATCGACAATAATTTGTGTCGCAGTCAAGGCCTGTAGATCTTGAGTGTGACAAGTCACTTCATCGCCTAATAACACATTAGCCGCGACCATACCTGCCTGATTGACCACGTCTCGCGCAGAGCCAAAAGGAGGCGCGTAAGTGAGCTCAAGGTCGGCTAAATCATATACCGTCATCCCCGCGCGTTGCGCTACCGCTAATACGTCAATACGCTTATCGACACCATCAATCCCAGCAGCCTGAGCACCTAAAATGCGGCCATTATCAGGACAAAACAACAGTTTTAAAGTAATAGGGTGAGCCCCAGGATAATAGCTGGCATGGCTTGCTGTGTGGACATAAATTTTTTCAAATGGGATAGCTTGCCTTAGCAAACTTTTCTCATTTAATCCCGTCGAGGCGATGGCCATATCAAACAACTTACAGATTGCGGTCCCTTGGGTAGCGCGATATAACCTATCACCACCCAACATGTTATCTGCGGCTAATCGTCCCTGACGATTAGCCGGTCCAGCAAGTGGAACAAGTGAAGGATTACCGCTGACGAAATCAGCGGTTTCAATGGCATCGCCGACAGCATAAATATCTGCATCGGAAGTACGCATCCCGGCATCTACACGAATACCACCGAGCGGGCCTAATACTAAGCCGCACTCTGATGCCAAGCTAGTTTCTGGTTTAACGCCGATGGCGAGGATGACTAAGTCTGTCGCTAAAGTGCTGTTATCACTCAAGGTTAATTGTAAATGGGAATGGGGCGGTACCGGTTTATCATAGTCATCGGTAATATCGGCTTCAGCAAGTTGAATTTGGCACTCATTGACGGCGGTTAAGCCTGTTTTTAAGCGTAAATCAACCTTATTATCAACTAGCTTTTGATGCAGTATATTGGCCATTTCAATATCCACAGGCCCCATAACTTGGTCGGCAAGTTCGAGTAAGCTCACCTCTAATCCTCGGTGGCGCAGCGCTTCCACCATTTCTAAACCAATAAACCCACCCCCTACCACAGTGGCATGTTTCGGCTTATGCAGCACAAGGTTCGCCAGTACTCTATCCATATCAGGAATATTACGTAGACTATGGACGAACTGGTTATTGATGCCGCTAATGGGTGGTTTTATTGGTGATGCCCCCGGGCTTAGTAGCAACTTGTCATATGACTCTTGATATATTTCATGGGTAATATGATTACGTATGTTTAGCCTTTTAGCTTGCCTATCAATAGCAATCACTTCATTAAACACCCGGACATCAACATTGAAACGTGATTTGAAGCTTTCGGGTGTTTGCAACAATAATGCATCTCTGGATTCAATTTCACCACTGATATGATAAGGCAAACCACAGTTGGCAAATGAAACAAACTCGCCCCTTTCTAACATGATAATTTCAGCCGTTTCTGATACACGTCTTGCTCTTGCTGCTGCTGATGCCCCACCGGCAACCCCACCGATAATTACTATTTTAGTCATTGTTTTCTCCGATAAAATTTAATATTAACCTAGCGGCTATCTAGTCGACTTTCTGTCTAGCAGACTGGCTATTAAGTGCTTGTTGGCAATCAAAGCAGTGACCATACATATTGAGGCTGTGGTGGTGAATAATCATACCGTGATGTTCTGCTGCTAAGCCTAAACGAAGCTCAATCAAGGGGTCGGTAAATTCAGTTAACTTGCCACAGGTTAAGCAAATTAAATGATCATGACGCGGTTTATTATTGAGTTCATAAACAGCATTTTCAGACTCAAATAGTCGTCGTACGACTATGCCTGCTTGCTCAAAATGCGCCATAATTCGATACACAGTATTGAGACCTATGGTCTCTCCCTGCGCATTTAAGCCTTGATAGATATTTTCTACTGTTAAATGCTGCTCATCGACTTGAGTTAGAAACTCAAGCAACTTACATCTTTGAGTGGTTATTTTGAGGCCAGAGTCTTTCAATACTGCTTGCATTAGACTTACCTAAACACGTCAATACGTGTTACCAGTGTTTAATTTTTAGTTGATATTTTTTGTCATCAAGGCTTTGCTATTGATTAAACTATCAACCACCTTATATCGAGCCCCTTTAACCAAGTTAGCTAACGTTTGGCGGGATATTCCCATTGACTTAGCGGCTTCTTGTTGCTGCATTCCGAGCAAATCAACTAAGCGCAAAGCCTCTATTTCATCTTCAGCAAGTGGCACCTGTTCTAACTGTGCCATCGGAATCCCATTGGGTTTAAAACAAATATTGGCTGCTTGGCCACATATGGTTCGGGGAATTTTTGGTCTTGCCATGTAACACCTCATTATTGGCATATGCTATATATACTGAATTTAGTTCGCACTTGCAAGATCTATTCTTTTTTTTACTGTGATATGTAAACTGATCTTTGACATGACCAATGACATTTAATGATATCTATTATGTCACCGTAGGTAACTCAGATAATGATAAAGGCTAAAATTAATGTGCATAGTCGTTAACGCTTGGGCTTATTATTCCAAGCTAAGGTTAACTCACAAGCTCCATGTTTCAAGTGCGCCGTCTGAGCTTAAGGTCAATAGCTTACCATTAGGTTTGATCACCATTGAAAATACCGTTGTGCCAGCGTTATAGGCAGTGATATCCCAATGAGAAAGCTCCTTTCCCGATGAGGCATCCCAATAGATAACACTTTGCTTTGAGGTTGCGGTAATTAAGTTGTTGCCATGGTTGGTGAATAAAGCCTGTCGAAAATAGCGATAACGTTCAAGGTAATCAAGATGGCTCACTGGCTGCGTAGTTTGGGTATCGATAATGACATTATTGTCGAGTGCATCAGCAATAAATAAGCGTCGATTAGTTTCATCAAAACTCACGCTGGTGATCCGTTGAGGGCGGGAAAAACTGCTGATGAGCTCACCGTTATAAGTGGCCCAAATGTGTACATCACCATCAAGCCCAGTCGATAATACCTGTTGTTCAAAATTAGAGAGCTCAATATGATTAACGGCAGCACTGTGTTGTTTAAACAATGACATCGTCATGCTGCTTCTTTGTATCACAGTAATTGAACCATCATTCATCCCCACTAAAATAGTGCTGCCTGTTTGGCTCAGAAAAAGGCTCGAAATACTGGCATCGGGATTAAACCCCTGCGCAGGCCAACGTATATCTAATTTGCCCGTTTCAAGATTGAAAATAGAAATTTTTTGTTTGCCTGCAGTGGCAAGGTATTGTTTGTTACCTGACAACGCCAGCAGATAATTAGTGTCATCAAAGTCATCGTCAGACCATTGGTGTAATAATTGGCTTGTTGCTACATTCCATATCGATAATGTGCGGCTTCTGCCTAATGTAACCGCCATACTGGCATCCGTTGACAGTATGCCATCAACGAGCGTTTCGTTAACGAGTCGCTGAATGTTATCGGGTCTTTTCATGACCACAGCTTGATTGCAGCCTGAGATAGCCATCATCGTCACCATGATTGCACTAATAAGGCACACATTGCGCGGTAAGCTAGATCTGGCGTTGGCTAACAATATAATTCCTTTATAAAAAATGATACTTTCAACATAATAGCATAGTGCCATACCGCTGGTTTTATTCACTGCTTATGCAACATCTCACTCTATTTAGCGATAAGCTAGGACTTTTTGATATAGCAAAGTCTGCGTTCAAATTATGCATCTATTAAGAAAAAGCGATTTCAGGCACAATAACACTAACAACCTGTTATTTAAGCCAAGGAACCCACATGACCCAAATTACCTTAACGACTCCCGATGATTGGCATCTTCATTTTCGTGATGGGGATATGCTCGGTGAGACGGTTCCTGCTACGGCTCGTTTGTTTCAACGCGCGATTGCGATGCCTAATTTAGTCCCGCCAGTAACGACAGCGGCGATGGCGGTTGCTTATCGGGATCGTATTTTAGCGGCTCGCCCAATCGGAAGTGATTTTCAGCCGTTAATGACCCTATTTTTAACCAATAATACCTCAGCACAAGACATTATCGATGCTAAAGCGGCAGGTGTTGTCGCGGGGAAGTTATACCCAGCAGGTGCCACTACAAACTCAGATGCGGCGGTAAAAGCATTGGATGAGTTGTTTCCGATATTTGAGGTTATGGCCGAGCAGGGCATGTTGCTATTGGTTCACGGTGAAGTGACCGAAGCGCATATCGATATTTTTGATCGCGAAAAGCTCTTTATTGATCGTTACTTATCGCGCATTGTCGAATCAATTCCCAGCCTCAAAGTGGTGTTTGAACATATCACGACTAAAGAAGCCGCTGAGTTTGTTGCGGCCGCTTCAACCAATGTTGCCGCCACTATTACCCCACAGCATTTACTGTTAAATCGCAATGACTTGTTAGTCGGTGGCGTACGCCCGCATAACTTTTGTTTACCGGTACTGAAACGTAATATTCACCAGCAAGCTTTGCAAGCGGCTGTAGCGACTGGTTCAAGTAAGTTCTTTTTAGGCACCGACTCAGCCCCCCATGAGAAACACCGTAAAGAGTCCGCTTGTGGCTGTGCAGGCTGTTACAGTGCATGGAGTGCATTAGAATTATACGCTCAAGTGTTTGATAATTTAGGTGTTATAGATAAGCTCGAAGGGTTTTCCAGCTTATACGGTGCCGATTTTTATGGTCTCCCTCGTAATACCGGAACCGTGACATTAGTGAAACAAGAATGGGTTGTGCCAGAAGAGATTATTTTACCTAACGGTAATCCTATCGTGCCATTTTTTGCCGGACAAAAAGTGAATTGGAAAGTGAAAACGACTTAGTTTAATCGCTAAGTCGCTAAGCGTGCTTATTTTCAATAGCGCGTGGTTAACCGAGAACTCTTATCGCGAAGCAGATTTATTGATGCCTGTCAGTTTGCTGATAGGCATTTTGATCAGCGCCTTAATAAGGGCTTCTTATTCGGTCTTTTATTTTTTGCCTGTGTCTTTAACAGCTCTTCAAATGCAGCTCGAGGTAATGGCTTACTAAATAAGTAACCTTGGCCGTAATCACATTTCAGTGCATTGAGCAGATGATACTGCTCTTCTGTTTCAACACCCTCTGCAACGACCGTTAAATTGAGCCCATGTCCCATTGCTATCGCCGCGCCGACCAGTTCCAGATCGCCCGGATCAACCGTTATATCGTGAATAAAGCTCTTATCTACTTTCAAGGTATTAAAAGGGTAACTGCGCAGATAACTGAGTGACGAATATCCGGTACCAAAATCGTCCATCGAGATACTGACACCAATATCGTTAATCCAGCTTAAGTTACTGTCTATAATAGGATCGCCACTGAGTAGTACCCCTTCGGTGATTTCAAGTTCTACAGAAGTAGCATTAATTTGGTGTATATCTAGCTGAATTTTAAGCATATCAACAAAGGTATTTTCTCGGAATTGTTTGGGAGAAACGTTAATGGCTATTTTAAAATGAGGATTAAATTCGAGCTGCCATTTTTTGGCTGCAGTAAATGCGTTCTCGATAACAAATTGGCCGATAGAGACAATCAATCCCGTTTGTTCTGCGATAGGAATAAATTCATCAGGAGTGACTTGGCCAAGTAAATCACTATTCCATCTAAGCAGCGCTTCTGCGCCAATGATTTTACGACTTCTAATGTCTACAAAGGGTTGAAAATAAACCTCGAGCTCTTTGCGCTTCAATGCACTTCGTAATTGCTCTTCAACCCTAAGGCGTCGATTCATATCGTGGTTCATTTGATGGGTATAGAAGTTATAGGTATTTCTGCCGCGGTCTTTTGAATAATACATGGCAGAATCTGCCTGTCTTAGTAATTCTTTAGGGTCTTCACTGTCTAGCGGGTAAAGTGCAATACCAATACTGATAGTTGACACTAACTCACGGCTTTCGAGTCTAAAAGGAATGTGAAATTTCTTGAGCAGTTTAGTGGCAATGATCTCAACGTCAGCGGGATTATTGATGTTGCTCAGTATAATGATAAATTCATCACCTCCTAACCGACCCACTACATCATTGTCTCTAATGGAGTGTTTTAACCTTGCAGCCGCTTTAATTAACAATTCATCACCAACAGAGTGGCCCAAGGTGTCATTAACCTTTTTAAAATCGTCTAAATCTAAAAACAGTACTGCCACACTGTTTTTTGCACGATAAGCGTCTTTGAGCATTTGCGACAATCTATCAAGGGAGAGCAGTCTATTTGGCAAGCCTGTTAAGCTATCGTAATGAGCTTGATGGAGGATTTTTTCTTCTTGCTGTTTGTAATACGTTACATCTTGTTTTAGTGCCAAATAGTGTTTGGTGATGCCCGCATTGTCAAAAATGGGTGCGATATGAGCATGTTCCCAGAAAATCTCACCGTTTTTCTTTTTATTTTGCAGTTCACCCTGCCACGCATGTCCTTGAGAAATCGAATCCCATAATTCTTTATAAAGTGATTTAGGGGTTAACCCCGACTTTAACATGCTAGCCGGTTGGCCAATGACTTCACTTGCGGTGTAGCCAGAAATTTTTTCAAATGCACTATTAACATATTCAATTTTACTGTCGATACTGGTTAATATCATTGAGATAGGGCTTTGTTCTATTGCTTGTGACAGCGTGAGGGCTCGTTCCTCAGCCTTTTTTTGAGCGCTTAAATCAATGTCGATGCAGTACATTTCCACTTCGTTGTCTGTGTTATTGATTAACGTATGGGATGAATAAACCGCGACACTACTGCCATCTGCACGTCTAAGGAGTAACTCTCCAGCGGGAATGGGGATACCATCATTAATCCATGCATTGATGTTGTCAATTACGTGGTTCTTATAGGGTAATGGAATAATTAGATTTTCGAGTTTTTGACCTAATGCTTGCTCTTTTGAATAGCCATAAAGGCTTTCACTGGCTTGGTTCCAAAAAATAACCGAACGGTTTTTATCATAACCTTGCACCGAAATCGAGGGGATTTTTTCGAAGATTTGTCTGAATTTAGATTCACTGTTTAGCAGCTTTTGCTCTGCATTAATTCGCTCTGAAATATCTTTAACAAAGCAGAAAAACATACTGTCATCACCATCCCAAAAGCTGATATTCACGTCAACATGAAACAAGTGCCCCAGCTTATGTTTGTGCAGCGAAGTATAATTGATGGTTTTAGTTTGCTTTGCTGTAAGGATATTTTGGCTTGAAAACTGATGTTTTTCACTGGTTTCAATTTGATTAATAGGCTTATCGAGTAATTCATCTAGAGTATACCCCGTCATATTGGCGAAACTCTGATTTGATTCTATTATCCTGCCATCGACCGACACAATGACAAAACCATCTTGGGCAGTCGTTATAATGTTGCGATAAGTGATTTCACTGCGACGTAATTGTTTTTCGATATGCTTTTGAGCGGCCAGATCTCGGCCTACGCCAACAATGCCCTGAATTTTGCCGGATAAATGAGTAAAAGGTGTTTTTTGGGTTCTAAATATATGCTCAACTCCATCTGGTGTCGTGATCCATTCTTCATCCATCCACGACTGATTTTCTTGCAACACAAACTGATCCGCTTTGATAAATTTATCCGCCTGTTGGCAATCAAATAAGTCATAATCGTTATGATATTTTATTTGCTCTGATTTGAGTTGCAACAGATTAGAAAAAGCCTTGTTACAGCCCAAATAAATGCCATCGGTTGATTTATAAAAAATAATATCGGGAATACCATCAATAATGCTTTGTAACAGGTTTTTTTCGGCTTCGAGGAGCGATTTATTATGATGTGATTCTTGTGCTAATTGTTGCCTTTGTTGATGTTTTTTAAGCAGTAATCCAAGTAGCATAGTGCCACAAGTGTAAACGGTGAGTAATGTAGGACCAATGGTAAGCATGATGTCGTATTTATCTGCTATAGGCATTAATAACCAACTCGATAAAACGGCAAGCTCGACCACAATCCCCATAACCAATAGGTTTTGCCAATTGGGTTGTTTGTTTGAATGTTGCATCCAGTATCGCCAGCCTAAACCAATGGCAGAACTGATGAAAATAACCAATGTGCCAACGTATAAACCTGCTCCGCCCTGATAAATACGAAAGCAAGCCGCGAGGATAGTGGCAATTAATGTCGGAATAAAACCGAAAAATAAACCGCTCAAGCTTAATAATATCCAGCGAGCATCAAAAACAATCCCAGGCCTAAGCTCCCAAGGATTATTCATTACACTGATCGCAATCATCCCGATAAAAATGCCACTCAAGACATTTTTATATTTATCGGGCGTTAGCCTTTGTAAGGTAATGACGTCATAAATGACCACAAGAGCCAGTAACAATACGGCGTTGCTCATCAAACTGAAAAAACTATCCATTTTTTCTCCACATAATAAGGGCGTTGCCTTGCTTAACTGTAGCTCAAGTTGGGTAATAATAAAAAATTAGTCTATTTTTATCATTATGTTAATAATATTGTGGCCGAGTATGGCACACACTGGTCATGGTTGGATCTAGATCAGATTATTTTATCAAGCCACTAGTAAAGTCAAGTCATTAAACGGTGGGTTTTCAACTCATTCTTCATATTCGGATTAGATCTGCAATATGAATATCTGGTTTCATCGGCAGTAGCCGTTGGTAAAGGAAAAATCTATGCTGTGGATAAATAACACGTTATTGAAAGACCCGTATGTTATTTGAATTTGGCTCTGTTGATAAGGAGCTGTCAATAGCCTGGTATTATCATTACGGTTGACTCATTTTGTCTACGTAATATTATCTCTGTATTAATCTGAGTAATAAACCATTATTAATACAATAAGATAACCATTAATGAAAGGCACTCATTTTTGTTAAGGTATTTTTAATATAAAAAATTGAAAGTTATTGGCATATTTCGAGGTCTATTAAATTATGACCAACATACTTAATCGTTAAGTATGAAATATGGATGAATATGACTATGACGACTTCATTTTCTGCTAAAACGCTACTCAGCTCTATCACAATCGGCTTAGCATTATTATTCGGCGCGTCAGCTCAAGCGTCTAGTATTACTGTACCGGACTCCATAATAGTCGAAACTATTAACGGTAAAAACGTGAGTTTTGAACATACCATTGGGCTTAACCATGGACAACAATTGGTTGAAATTAACTATCGAGATATTTTTCAAGACAATGCTGATGATTCAGGAGGTTGGGTTCGTTCTGAACCCTTATACTTAACATTAAATGTGGATCATAATCAGCGTTATGAGCTCGCAACGCCTGTTATTTATAGTGAGGAAGACGCCCGTGAGTTTTTAGACAATCCGCAAGTGACATTAAGTATCAATGGTCAACATCATAAAGATGTCGCATTAATGACTCAGTTGCAGTTATTAACTAAATTGGTATTAAAATAAATTTTATAATGATTCCCAATCATTGATAATGTCGAGCACAATAGCAATGTCCATAAAAAATCCGAGTGTGTTAAATTCACTCGGATTTAGACGGCTGTATTAGGTAGATTAGCCAATAGTTTGTTGTTAACTAAACGGCATTACCGTCAAGGCTACTTTTTTATGACTGCTTATTCAGTTTTATCACTGTTAATTATCCTGAATTGATGCTATTTATTGTCCGAACGAATCACTAACTCAACTCGTCGATTCTGCTTTTGGCCTGCGTCATCAAAGTTATTAGCGATAGGTGAATATTCACCAACCCCTTTTGCTTCAACTTGTTGTGCAGAAATAGAGAACTGTTTGATCAAACGGGATTTAATTGCCGTTGCACGTTTTTCTGACAAGGTTTGGTTATAAGCCTGTGAGCCCTGGTCGTCTGAATGTCCTACCACATAAAATAACTGTTTAGGGTGTGTTTGTAGGTATTGAGCCACAAGTTCTACAATCGGATAGGCTTCTGGTAATAGTTCATCGCTATCATATTTAAATAGCAAACCGTCTAGCGCCACATGGCCCGTTTTAGCTATCTCGTCGGTTAATCCCTGCAAATCAATACCCACGCGATCATTGTTTAACGTGGTTTCTTCAATGATCCGGACTTCTGCTGATAGTCGACTAGAATAGCCAATCACATATACCATGACATAAACATTACCTTCCGGTCTTTCTAACTTGTACAGACGATAAAACTGGCTGTCGTCCATACCGTTGGACATTAGTAATTTTAGGGCGTCATACATTTCTGTTTTTTTGCCACATTGCTTACCTGTACAGGCATAAACTTCGTTAAAGCCGAGCTTATTTAACGCATGTTGATAATTTGCGTTAATCTCGTATTCAGAATAAGTTCGAGGTAACACGTAGCCAATATCGGTGATTTTACCATCTAATATTAGCGTCTCAAGTTTGCTACCATTCTTACCCACTAATACGGCAATTTCCCCAAAACTATGGGTGGTATACTCATCGATATATGCGCCAGGAATGCGAGTCAACATAGGGTGATCAGCGGAGTTTTTTTCATCTTTGTTGCTATTGTCTTTTACCGCTATTTCACTCACTTCTTGTGATAAATAACCTTGATTAGTGGTGACTAAATCTAATGGTTCGTCGATGACTTCTACAATATCTAACTCTAAATTGGTGTAACGAGCCCAACTAGCCGCATATATCGATACGTAAACTTGTTTTTTAGGTGAGGTGATTTTTGCTGTTAACACTGATGGAGATTTTCGTGAATTTGTTTCTAGCGGTTTAATAAATTGCTGTAACTTATCTTCATCGCCACAACTTGCTTGCTCGCATTCAAAGAGGATCTCGGCATTTAGCGCGTTGAGCTGATTTTTATAGTTATTGATTAAATGAGCTGGCGTATAAGACGGCGGCAGTTCATAGTTGGTTCTGGTCAGTTTGCCTTTCACTTCTTTGGAAAAAATTTTTTTGTCTTCAATTGATGTGATCAATTGCACCGGCGTGAAATGCCGAAGTTCATTCTCTGTTTTTTTAACCTCTTTAGGCTCAGAAAACAATTCATGTGTTGTCGCCGAATAGGCATTCATTGCTGGCATAGCCGAAATGATGATTGCTAATGACATTAACGCGGGTTTTAACATATTAACTCCCTGTTGTGTATGTTGATGGTGGCAAGATTAAATTAAATCAAACAGCATGACGTAATATTTCAATTTATACATAATATTATCAGATAATAATTTTTTATGAAGAAATTAGAATCAATAGCGTGAATTTAAGTGATATTAATTCCCATATTTTTTCTAATTATTAAGTTAATTGGCATTATCACATTATATAGTATAGGTTTTTATTTTTTTATAGTATCAAGTGATAATTGATTTGTTTTATTTTTGTGCAATAATTTTCAGGTCGTAAATATTGCTTTTTCAATAAATGCTTAACTTTAACATTGGAGGTTCGAAGGTGAACAAGTTGAAACAAAAAGGTCAAGGTATGACCGAATATATTATTATTGTGGCATTAATCGCTATTGCTGCTATTGGTGCATTTACCATGTTCGGCGATGTTGTTCGTAATCAAACAGCATCAATGGCGGCTGAGTTAGGCGGTAGTGGTTCTGAAGCGACCAAGGCTACGAATCAAGCAACAAAGCAAGGTAAAGAAGCTGTAACAATTGCCGCGAAAGAAGGTGGTTTAGATAAATACAATGCGACTGCAGGATCATCAATTAAGAATTAATTGAAAAACAGTATTACATTATAGTGCGGGTCCCCCGCACTGATTTTTTATTTAAACGAAGAGATTTTTATGTCAACCAAGCCGCTTTCTAAACTAAAACTCACTTTAGTGATTGCCTCACTATTTTGTTGTGCTCAAAGTTACGCCACAGAAAAAAAACAAATGCCGTGGGACTTTGACAGTAATATTTATAGGGAGCAACTAAGTGAAAGTATACAAAGTGGTATTAACAATCAAGACCTGATAAATAAAGATAATCAGTGGTATGAATGCGCAACGATGGCGCCAACTACTTTTCGAATGGCTTTAGGGGTAAAGAATAACAAAGAGCAACCAGGGTTTGCGCGTGAGATAATCCTTGATCTTTATCCCGTGGATAATGATAGTTTTCGTGATGTGATTAATCAGAAAATAATGGATCTGGCCTTTGAAATGGCTGATTTAGCTGACGGTGATAAAACCAGTGACGAGTCACCTGTAACCCAAGCTGCTTGGGATTGGTGTATTGACCAAGACCCCAAACATTTTGCTGATTTTTAACTGATATTATCAAATTATATATATTCAACATAACGCTAATTATATGCTAAGCGAGTCAATGACATGGAGTGTCATCCAAATCATATTTTATCACAACGCACTAGATTAATGGCATTGAAAAATGGTTATGCCAGCGTGCTATTTTTAGCCGTTTTTGCCGCTGTAGCCCTTGCTATATTCTCACTTTATGATACCGGCATTGTCGCTTCTGAGCGAATAAGAATGCAAAATACTGCCGATAATGTGGCCTACAGCACAGCAACTATGGTGACGCGAGATATGAACATAATTGCTATCACTAATCGCGCTATGGTCGCAAATCAAGTGGCAATAGGCCAAATGGTCGCATTAGCGTCTTGGGCGAATATGGTACAAGAGTTTGCTGGTAACTTGGAAACTCTTGGCGATTTTGCCCAAGTTATTCCCTATGTTGGTAAATTGATAGAGCAAATCACCGAAATTGTTTATAAAGCCACAACCCAACTGAAAAATATCATTCAAAACTTTGGTAATAAATTTATTTTTGCTGAAGATAAATTGATTGGCTTGTTATATTCAATGCAAGCAGCCAACCATGAAATGACTTTACTCAGTGGTAAAATTATTTACGATGATATTATCGCTAAAAATGACTCTGATGTCAGTGCCAATGCCCTCAGTACCGTTTATAACATCCAAAGCTTTATTAAAGCTTATAAAGGTCATACTCAATATAATAAACGAGATAATATAAAAAATAAAAAGCTGACCGCCCAACGATTTGCAGAAATGGCCAATACGGTCAATGACTCTCGAGACAAGATGATGGCAAATCGAGCTTATAATGTGATCCCTAAAATCACCGTAGTTCCTTGGCCTGTTAGGCTTAAATATTGGGGGCCAAAGTATGGCGGTACTGATTATGTGATGAGTAAAAAAAATAATAAATATGTATGGAGCTGGACGTCACTAGATACTTTTAGTTTATGGTGGAGTTATCGCTACCCCAAAAAACTGTTTGGCTGGAAAACCCACACTAGTGAATTATTACCATTAGGCTGGGGAGCTGCTCATGCACTTAATAAAAAATTAAATACTACTCAATATAATTATGACTCACGGAAAAAAGTACTAGAAAGTAAATTTGAACAAAACAACTGGAATGAAATTAATTATAACAGCGGAAGTAAAATTTCAGCTTGGGGAGCATCTTATAAAAATAAAAATGCAGCTGACTTAGTGAAATACCCAACTCTTCTTCAAGGAGAGAAAAAGGGTGATATTTACAACAACATTAAAAATGTCGATGGTATAAAACAATTTATTGATTTAAAAAGTAATGATAGAACCACGGATGGACCGATGTTTAGTGTGTTGTTGTCCAAGGGGGAAGACAAGCTGAGAACGCAAAAAACCATCGATAGTACAAATGCCAGTTATAACCGAACCAATCAGTTTTCGATAGAAGAAAACGGTGGGATACCTGGCGATAAAGTCTACGCCTTAGCCAGTGCACAGAGCTATTTTTCTCGCCCTGATGAATCGTTATCAGGGAATAGCAATAAAGAATGGATGATAACGTGGGGTAGAAAAGATGGGCTTAAGGAGTACGGCAACTTATACAACCCTTTTTGGCAAACACGATTACAAAAAAATAACGATAATATAATTCAGCTATTGTTAACATTAGGGAAACTCTAATGTTAACAAGAAAAAGTAATAAGTCTCAGCAACAAGGAGCAATATTAGCCGAATTTGCCATTATAAGCGGTTTTGTACTAATCCCATTAACCTTATTAATGCCGTTAATGTTTAAGTTTATTGAAGCAAAGCAATACATAGAGCAAGCTTCTCGTTATGCCGTATGGGAACGCGTCGCCTATTATCAAAAAAAACCTAAAAATCGTGACAGTTATGCCCCCGTTAAAACAGATGAACAGCTAAAGCATGAGATACAAAATCGTTTTTTATCTGCAGCAAAAACACCAATATATCTAGCGCAAGCTACGGATAAAGTGACAGAAGAGCTCAACCCAAACCTCATGGTGAATGATCTTACTTCCAATAAACGCATTTCAATGTTCGCCAAACCAAAAAATAGTCCAGCTACCTATGTTGGCAGTGCAACTGCACAGCATTCACTGCCTAATTCTGCACATTTTACTGGAGTGGTAAGTAAGGTGCTAACACTTGCTCCTGGCTTTGAGTTAAATCAAAAAGGATTGTACCAAACGACTATTAGAACAGGTATCAGGATGTACGATTGGTTCCCTGAACTCGGTGATAAAGTGATTAATATGGAACGAACCAACGCGCTATTAGCAGAAGGTTGGTCTATGGGAGGTCCTGAAAATGTTAAAGAAGAACTTAAATACTTAGTCCCCATAACAGCAGCGATGGATGCTATGGGTGTAGAAAAGCTATTTAAGGTTCTGAAAATAATACCAATAGCAAAAGAATTAGGCTGGATGGATTTAGGCAAGATTGAACCAGATGCAGTCCCTTGTGTCAGGTTGGGGTCATTTAATAAAAAAGGAAAAGTTAGTACACCTAAAAATTGTGAGAAAAGATTAAAACAAAAATTAAAGAAGTTAGGACACAACTACTGATGAAAAAAAATATTATCTTTTTGACAATAGTATATTTATTTATTGCTCCCGTTTATGCGATGAGTGTGCATTTTCCCATCCCGAAATTTTTTAAGCTTCACGTTGTTGCTGATGAAATGAATTATAACTCTGTAACCATGTCTATTTCTGGTTTCGATACCAATAAATCAGCAACAGATATTTTGGCATTTTATACAAAAGAGTGGGATGGTGAGATTAAGACTTCACATTATGGTGAGTGGATAATTTATTCTCATTTGAAAGAGGGTATTTTATATACTGTTCAGTTTAAAGAAAACAAATTAAGTATTACTGGTTTTATTGCATTATCTAATCTTCCAGGCGTGCAATCAAAAAAGTTAAAGCTATTAGGTGATGGTTTCCCCATGCCTAAAAACACGAAAGTGGCCAATGATATAAGAACAAATGAAGCAGGAAGAAAATCTAGAATGTTATTGTTAACTAATAGTCAATCAGTAAATAGTAACTTTGAATATTATAGAAGAATTCTTAGTATGCAAGGTTGGAAAATACAATATGAGGAAAAGAGTTCAAAGAATAGAGCTGGACTGGTTCTTGCTAAAAACAATAGCACTTTGAACGTTGTGATTTTAAAAGATAATAAGAAATCAAATATTCAGGCCGTTAGGATTGATAATTAATGAAAATGAGTAAAGTGAAAGGGTTTGGTATCACTGAATATCTAATCGGAATTATTGTTTTGGTGGGGGTGTTTTTTACACCTTATGCAGATAATAAATCAATTGTCACCATCTTGATTGAAGCAGTGAAAAAAGAGCATGCTGGATATATGTATGCTCAGTCACTTAGTCAGTTTCAGTTAGGTAAAGAAATTATTGTTAAGAAATAACAAAGAATAATAATAAAAGTAAAGGAGTACTTTGTGTCATTTAAAAAATCAAAAAGTAGTTGGTTAATGCTATTTATTGCAATATTTATTGCTTTTATCGCTTTTTGGCTTGCTAACAATTATTTAAAAAATAAAGAAGAAATACTAAAAAATCAATTACGAGGCGTTGAGCCTGAAACTGTCTCAATTGTTGTTGCCGCGACGGATGTCATGATGGGAGATGTTGTTTCTTCAGGCAATATGGCAATAGCTGATGTCAATGCTGAATATTTATCGCTATCAGTTGTTCCCCCTGGAGATTTTGGTGTGTATGAGGGTAAGCGGTCAATTAAGCGGTGGAGCCCGATATCATCAAGCTTTTAGATCGGCATGCCAAGGTAATAAATCACTTA